>JAHELQ010000145.1:0-5233 GCA_024644125.1 Candidatus Aminicenantota bacterium
TGTTCAGGTTCGTAAATCATGTTACGACGAAAAAACTGGTTTTGCCAGGCCGACGCGAACGCCACGTTCAATCGGGACAATCCGCCTTCCCCATGATAAGCGGAGATGTTGCCCATCAACCGCTTCCCCAGAGAGCGATTCCAGGGAGTGTCGCCCCCTCCGTACGAGAAATCATGCAGATGGACCAGATTGGGATTCAAAAACACCCGCAGCCCAGCATCCTTGAAATTCAATGCGTAGACCAACGCCACCATAAAATCTTTCAATTGCGGCGCCAGAAACCGTTGCTTGATCCCAGCCACCAATTTACTCAGTTCCTGTTGCGGGGCCTGTTGCCTCACTTTGTTCACCAACCTCAGGAGTTCGGTATTCAATGATTGTTTTTTGTATGCCTCCATATTATCCAATACATAGGCGGGCGCCTCGTCGCTAATCAGCGGAGCGGACAATCTCGCCGACGCGGCCAGCAGGCTTTTTTGCAACGCCAGCGGCGAAGCATACTGCCGGTTGATGGCATTGTTGAGCACGGTATTCAATTGCCGCAAAGAAGACAGGGATGATACATCCTGGCTCTGGATCATGTCCAATACAGCCTTGCGGTACTGAGCCGCCACAGTGAAACGGTACCGCTCATCCGCGATATTCAAAACCGGCGCGCCCAATTTTTTGAATAACATTTGCATCAGAGTGCCGTCCAGATCATTGGCGGCGGGATTCACCTTCAATTCCGAAGTCATAAATTCCAGCAGCGCGTCGGGTAGTAGCACCGCGGAGAGAGGAAATTCCAGCAGCCGCCCCACCAGATGATCGTAATAATACCCTTCGGCGGAAAACCGGGCCAGATTCGCCAGAACTTCCAGCATTGCCTGAACCGTCCCGGTGAGAACAATCCGGTCCCATTTGCCGCACTCTTCGATCCGTTTGATCCAGTCGAGCATGGCAATCACAGTGGCGGGTTTTTCCACAGGAATTTTTTCGATGAAATCCACCATCACATTGTTCTTTTCATATTCCGTATACAAACGCCGGACGACGCCGGCTTCCAGTAACCTGTCCCTTCCGGAGAATTTGGTAGTCAACGACATGAACTTCTGAATCGCCGTCATCTTTTTGGAATTCATTTTCTGCCTTGAATCCAACAAAAGTTCCAGGTAGAGTCGGTACAGCGAGGGGCCATCGACAACCTCATCCCCAGCTTCCGGCCTGCCCCGCAGCGCGTCGAGCCAGGATTCAATACCGCCCGGGATATAGAGCCTCCCCTTCTTTTCCCTGAAAGAATACAACAACGTGAAAAAGTTGAAATCCCTCAAACGGGGAAACGCGTCGCGATTGATTGTCTCGGGAGCGTCCAGTTGCAGAGCCAATAAGATCTCCTTCATCCGGGAAGCGTCATAATCCAACAGCAACTGCTTGCGCAAACTATCATCCTGAAAAAGGGAAAACACATACAGGAGATTCAACTTCCCGTCGTAGCCGGTAGCCACCGCCTTGAGGAATTCCAACGGGGCCTGCCGGCAATCGTGCCCCGCCAACCGGCTCCAGAAATCCTCCGCCTCTTTGCCGCCAGGCATGACGAACGCGCCATCGCGAATCCGCAACCCATTGGACAACACAAACAGCCCCATAAGGAACAATTTGTCGTCATAGATCGTTTTCCACGAATCCGTGTCGAACGTACCTGTCCCCAGGTTGCCGATAAAACGTACCTCCTCGTCGGTCAGCCGGTACAACACTCCCAGCAGTAGCGATAGCCGCTCGTACTTCACAAGATTCTCAAACAAAACCAACGAATCGAACGTCGAACCGGTAATCCCGCCGATGAACTGGTCGGTCCAGGGAAGGGGGAGATCCGTCTCCAACAGCTTAAAATAGAACCGTTTGGTGGCGTTCAATTGTTTTTCCAGTTTCTGGACATCCAACAGCGCGAATTTGTAATAATCCACCGCTTCGGGAGCCGAATCCGGCGTCAACACAAAATGCCCCTGCGGAGCGGTTTCCAGAACGAGCCCCAACAGTTTGAGGGCAAACTTCGTTTTAACCAGCTCTTCCGGTTTTTCCAGATTGAATTGCACACTATCCTTCCCGGGATTCACAGTGTTGATCCAATCTTTGAGCAACCGGTGGGCCAACACGATGTTGGTGATCCGGTGACGCAAGCCGTTTTTCACCAACCGTTCATCCGGCGCTTCGGAAAAGAGCAAACGATCGTTCAAATAATAGATAAAATCCCCGTCCGGGTAATTATAGAAAAAATCGGTGTAATGGCACAGCCGCTTCACATCCCCCGGAATCGTGATCGTACCCCCAAGAACCGGAAACGTGAGAGAAAGCAGCGCAATCACGATCATGACCATGCCCCGCAACAATTTTTCACACATGATAAAACTCCCTAAACACAGATCTGTATATATTCAGTACGGTATTTAACACAGGAAATGTACCAATAATTACACACGCGACAATTATATATATACCCTATTGAAATTTTTATATCAAGAACAATAATCTAAAAAAATCAACTCCACAACCGCGAAAAAAACTGCCAATGAGCGATGACGCTTTGCAGAAAGGGTTCAAATGAATTATAATACCCGCATGACCGAGACACTATATTATCAGGATACGAATATCGAAGAGTTCGAAGCGGAAATCGTCGAAATAATCGTAGAAAAAAAGGGCGTCGCCGTGGTCTTGAACAAGACCTGCTTCTACCCCGAAGGGGGCGGCCAACCGGCTGACCGCGGCTGGATCGCCGGCATCCCGGTGACGGATGTGCAAAAGAAGAACGGCGCCATTTATCACCACCTTCCCAAAGCGCCGGGGACAGGCAACGTCACTTGCAAAGTCGATTCAGCCTGGCGCCGCCACTTCATGCAACAACACACCGGGCAACACATCATCAGCGCCTCGCTATTCATAACCGGCGAATACAAGACAATATCGGTCCACATGGGGACAGACACCACCACAGTGGAACTCGACGCCCCGGCAGTTCCCGACGAGGACATCCTGGAAGCGGAAACCATGGCGAACCGGATCATCGCCCAAAACCTCCCTATCGATATCGTGCACACCACCCATACTGAGCTGGAAAATCACAATCTCCGCCGCCCCTGCAATATCGAGGGAGACATCCGGTTGGTGAAGATTCCCGGCTTCGATTGTGTGGCCTGCGGCGGTCTTCATGTGAGCGCCACAGGTCCGGTGCGGATGGTGAAGTTCGCCGGGTTGGAAAAAATCCGCGGTCATGTGCGCCTGGTATGGAGAATCGGCGATCGCGCCTTCCAGGATTACAGCGATAAGACCTTCGTTCTATCCCAACTTCGACCGATTCTCGACTCCCGCGAAGAAGAATTCGTAGCCAAAGTCAAGGCGATGCAGGAAGAAGCCGCCACTCTCAAAAGCAAGGCCAACCAATTGGAACAGAGGCTGGCGGAATTCATCGCCCGAGAATTAGTGAGCGAAGGCTCCAGGCAGGATGAAGAGGGGCTGCTCATCGTCGCCCATGCCCGGGAAGAGGAGCATCCCGAACTCATCAAAAAAATCATGAAGATTCTGATGCAGGAGAAACGGATGACAGCCTGCCTGGTCAACCGGGTGGAAGGGAAATTGCAATGGAGCATCGGCTCATCCGAAGAGATCGAGCTCCCCATCGCGATCATCAAGGAGCGCCTGCTACCCCTGATCGACGGCAAAGGTGGCGGCCGCCCGCCCCTCTACCAGGGCACCGGTCTCGACCCATCAGGCCTCGACAACTTCCTCGCCCAGTTCAAACTCCTCGCAGCAGGCCTGAAGCGTTAACGACCCCTCCTTCACCTCCAATGGGAACACCCGGTCTTCATAGGGGGAACAAAAAATCGAGTTCTGCTTGCTGGCCCGGCATCCCCCGTACGAACAATCGCCATCCGGCTAAGCGCCCTGCGCAGAAAAAAAAGTAAAGTTCACCTGTCCTCTAATAATGGTTAACGATAATGAGGAAAGGAGGGGATTTTCCCCTCCTCGTAAAGTTCTACGTTAGATTAGCCGCCGTAGTAATCTTTTCCGCTCAGGTAGATTGAATACTGGTCCGCTGACTGATCCCTGCAATTCAAAGTGCACGTTAGACTGCAAGGCAATCCAGCCTTTCTTTCATGGAATTCACGTTTCTGCTGAGAATTGGATTTTGTAAGTTTTTTTAACATCTATTTCCTCCTGTGATTTATATAGTTCATCCTTAAGTCGCTCTTTTTTATCACATAAAAAACGTTCTCCACTGTCGATATATGGAAAGAATCTCGATGATCGGTACCTCCCGCATGATCATTTCCATTGTGGCATAGTGGGAAAAAAAATTCAAGTTGAAAGGTAGAATTTGATGGTGTGAAATATTGAACGAAGAAGATCTAGACAGGGAGAGGATAACCCCTCCCTGAGGTCGCTGCGTGGGATTAACCCTCGAATTTCTCGTATAAATTCATATAAGCCGAATAACGAGCATCCGGCACTGAGTCGCAAAAACCGAAGCACATTGTAGTGCAACTGGCTGCGGCTTTTCTTTCACGGAAATCACGTTTTTGGGCGCAATTGGACTTGGTAAGTTTGTTTAACATATATCCTCCTTTTTCAATATGTTTTTTCCTATTTATGCGTTTGAACCGATGAATTTAAGTCTTAGTCCAACGTGATGTATGGAAATCAGTCGATCATCCACACCTTCTGCATGACCATTTCCATTGTTGCATAATGGGAGGGAAAATTCAAGCGGCAAACGAAAAGAAGGCGTTGAAGCTAAAGTCTTCTGCAGGGCCGACAGGTTAACCTAAATGGCACATCTCCCAGTACGTCTAATCGAGAGGCCGGCTGGACTTTGGGATGATTATATGAAAGATCGGGTTTTGGATTTGCGGTTATGGTGATAGCCGAGCCTGCAATAAGTATCGCGATTATCCCCGGGGATGTGATGGAATTCTTGATATGTTATAATGACGGGGAGATGAATGTCGGGACATTATGAGGTTGGATCATGAAAAAGACGAACGCGGCCCGGTTGTTGGACCGGCTGAACATTGATTACGAGACTGTTGAGTATCCGGTCGACGAGTCGGATCTCAGTGCGGAGCATGTGGCGGAGACGATGGGTCAACCATTGGAGCGAGTATTCAAGACATTGGTGGCCCGGGGGGATAAAACCGGCGTCGTTGTGGCCTGCATACCTGGGGGCGCGGAATTGGACCTGAAAGCGTTGGCTTCCGCC
>JAHELQ010000145.1:5243-10845 GCA_024644125.1 Candidatus Aminicenantota bacterium
AGCGGCAACAAGAGAATGGCGTTGGTTCCTATGAAGGAGGTTCTCCCTCTGACAGGTTATATGAGAGGCGGGTGTTCGCCGTTGGGGATGAAAAAGAATTATCCGGTCTACATTGACGAGAACGCCTTCAAGCACGACACCATCTTCTTCAGCGCCGGCCTACGCGGCCTGCAACTGCACATGAACCCCTACGACCTCCTCAAAGCCGCCAACGCCACCAAAGCCAGGCTCGCGCAATAGCATATAGGCTTCAGATCGCCTTTACTTCAATGTTTAATTTTGCTGCAATATATTCAAGGAATAATTGCGATGATTAAAAATCCAAAAATGTTGAGAGAATTTGAAAAGCAATACCTGGCCAACTGGTGGCAATCTTTGAGAATCTTCTCCTCAGTCAGTCCGGTGGGTCTAACTCTGAGAAATTCTTTCAATTCACGTTGAACATGCCGGCGTAGAAGGTGATGATGGTGTAGGCGATGAAGAGGGCGACGGTTAGGTAGACTCCCACCACCAGAATTTTTAGTAGGGTTCTGAAGCGGGAGGTATTGGACTCTTCGAGGCGCATCACCGATTGCATGAGGGTTTGGGGGATCGAACCGGATTCTTCGCCGATGGCGATCATACTGAGAGGGCCCGGTTCCAGGAGATTGGTGGCGGTGAAAAATTCGGTGAAACCGCGGCCCGATTCGATGAGGTGAACCTCCGAGAGCAAACGTTTGGTGACAACCGAGTTGCCTGCGCCGTCGGCGGCGGAACGAACCGCAGTCACAGCGTCGATTCCAGACTCCAGCATATTGGACAGGATCCACAAAACCCGCGATACGGCGAAATTCTTCACCAATTTCCCGATGACCGGGATCGACAGTTTGAGCCGGTCGAGTTTTTTTCGAATCTGATTGCCGGCTTCCATCCGTTGCCAGAGGAAGAGCGGAATCCCCACTGCCGCGTAGACAATCAAGAGGCGCGGCAGCACCAATCCCCAATAATTGACTCCCAATTTGCTGAAAAACAAGTATTTTATCGGGGGTAGAAGAATGAGGGCGTGAATCAAAAACGACGGATAGACAAGGCCCACCAGGAAGCGCCGTTTCTCTCTACGCCGCATCTCGAAGTAGCGCGACAATTTCTGGCAGGTTTCGACAAGAGTGCCCGATGTTTAGCCCGCCCGGACAAAATTCACCTGAAACGCGTCGAAACTGCCGGGAAAATGCTCCATAGCCTCCCAAAAACTACTGCCTTGATGGACCAGATGCCTGAGCCGGTCCACGGTCTCCGCCATCCGGGGCTTCATTTTTAACCGGGCCAGATCCAATCCCCGTGAAATAGGGACGCCGGATTTCAACATAACCGCGAGGTCGAAATAAAATTGCGTGCATCCTTTATAATTCATCGTTATCCTGTCTATTGATACGTATTATAACGAATATCGAATCGAAATTCGACGGTATTTAAAAAAAATTTTATCTTGACAGAAGCGAGAGTGTGGTTTATATTTAAACTGACCGAACGGTCGGTCATGGAGTCGGCAATGAGCGCGAAAATAGTTGACAAAGTTGAAAAGAAGAGCCAGATCATGATGGCGGCGATCACATTGTTCGCCCAGAAGGGATTCGAGAAGACAACGATCAACGATATCTCCAAAGAAGCCGGGATCGGCAAAGGGACAGTCTACGAGTACTTCCAGAACAAAGAGGAGATGATCAACGAATCCTTCCATTTTTTTTTGTCCCACATGGAATTGGGCCACGAGGCCATACTCGAACAAGACACAATGGCATCGGACAAGATGAAGCGGATTCTCCTCTCGTTCGCCAATATCGTGACGCCTGAGACCGAGGGCTTGATGAACATGATGTTCCAATTTTGGGGCGAGGCCATGCGGTCGCAGGATACCAAAAACATCATCTTTCACGAGATGAAAAAATTTTACAGCCAGTACCGGAGCCTGTTCGCGGACCTTATCGTACTGGGGATGCGGGACGGTAGTTTTCGCAAAAACATCAATCCCGAACATATCGCCTCCATCGTTATCGGTTTGCTGGACGGCCTCATGGTGCAGTGGTTGTTGGACCGGGAATTGATACGGTACGACGAAATTCTCAACTCGGTGGCGACAATGGTGCTGGAAGGAATTGTAGGGCGCTAAAAAATTTTGAAAAACAAATGACCGGACGGTCGGTCACAAGGAGGGCACAATGAATAGACTTTCAATCGGAGTAATGTGGATCGCGATGTCGTTCACGCTGGCAAGTCTGGCGGTTCACGCCGCCGGGCAAGACGACGCCCGGGAGATTGTCAGGAAGATGGACGAACTCTACAGGAGCTCTACTAGCTACACTCTCATGGAAATGGAGATCACCACTCCCCATTGGTCCCGGAACCTGAAGATTACGGCCTGGAGCAAAGGGATGGACCAGACCTTCCTACGGATTCTGGAGCCCCAAAAAGAACGGGGCATGGCCACCTTGAGGCTGGACAACGAGATGTGGAATTTTTTGCCCAAGACCAATAAAGTGATGAAGATCCCCCCCTCCATGATGATGGGTTCCTGGATGGGGTCGGACTTCACCAACGACGACCTGGTGAAAGAGTACACATTTCTGGACGATTACCAATTCGAAATCATAAATTATGAAAATCCCGAACCCGGCATCGTCTACGTAAAATGCACACCCCACGAGGATTTGCCCATTGTTTGGGGACATATCGTCATCGCGGTGAAAAAAGAGTCCCATCTTCCCCTCTGGCAGAGATACTATGACGAGAAAGGGGCCATGATGCGGGAGATGGTGTTCAAAGAGGTTAAAACGTTCGGCAAACGCACCATACCCGCGGTGATGGAATTGATCCCCACAAACAAGCAAGGGCAAAAAACCGTGGTCCGCTACCTCGAAGCGCAGTTCGACATCCCCATCGCCGACGAAACCTTCT
Organism: Candidatus Aminicenantota bacterium; assembly: GCA_024644125.1. Taxonomy (GTDB): domain Bacteria; phylum Acidobacteriota; class Aminicenantia; order UBA2199; family UBA2199; genus JAHELQ01. The sequence continues at coordinate 8,175 of JAHELQ010000145.1, forward strand.
CCCTCAGAAATCTGAGAACACGGATCTGACCATGATCTTAAAAATGGCTTTCAGAAATATATTCCGCCAAAAACGGCGAACCGTCCTCACCGGAATGAGTATGATCGGCGGATTCGCGATGGCGGCGATTTTCATCGGTTGGGCGGATGGCAGTTACGGTAACATCATCGATAACTTCACCCGCTTTCACACCGGCCACATCCAGGTGCACGATTCAGGCTACCTCGACCGCCCCTCGCTTTACAAAACCGTCGATGAATATGATAAAATCGACGGCAAGCTCAAACAAATCAAGATGTTGGACTCGTGGGCGCCGAGAGTCTACTCGGCGGGCCTGGTTTCGGTGCGGGAAAAGAGCACTGGCGCCAGGATCATAGGCATCGAGCCGCAGCTCGAGAACCAAACCACTTCGTTCAAGACAAAAGTGACCGATGGCTCGATGCTGAACGACACCCCCCGGAACGAAGCTCTCATCGGCAAAGGGATGGCCAGGATCTTGAAGGCCAAGGTGGGAGACGAGATTGTCATCGTGTCCCAGGGGGCCGACGGTTCCATCGCCAACGACAGCTACAAGATTGTGGGACTGGTGGATTCCGGCGACGAGATGGCGGATCGCATGTCCTTCTATCTCCACATCGACGACGCCCAGGAATTGTTGGTGCTGGGTGAGCGGATCCACGAAATCGCAATTACCGTTCACGATCTAGACGATGTGCCGGCCGCCACCAGCGAAGTGGACATCGCCCTCAACAACACCAAACTCAAAGCCGAACCATGGCAAGTATTTGCCCACTCCTTTTACATCGCCATGAAAGCGGACATGGAGGGGATGTGGATTTCCCTCTTCATTATCGTTCTCATCGTGGCGGTGGGCGTATTGAACACAGTCTTGATGTCGGTGTTGGAACGGACCCGCGAGTACGGAGTACTCAAGGCTATGGGCACCCAGCCGTCGCAGATAGTGAAGCTCATACTCACGGAGGTGAATATCCTGGCCTTCGGATCGGTGATTTTGGGCGCCGGTCTTGGCTTGTTGGCCAATTATTATCTGTCTCAAACAGGAATCACGCTGGCCGAGCCCCTATCGTACGGCGGTATGAAATTTGAAGTGATGAAGTCGGAAATCAATCTGCGGAGTTTTACCATCCCCGCCCTCACGATATTCCTGTCGGCAAGCTTTGTCGGCTTGTTCCCGGCTCTAAAAGCGGCGCACACAGACCCAGCCCGGTCGATGCGCACCCACTAAGGAGGATTAGATGTGGTTCTACATTAAACTGGCATGGAGAAACATCTTCAGAAATAAACGCCGCACCATCATCGCCGGCACAGCCATCGGTATCATGCTGGCCTGTCTGATTTTTTACGACGCATTGCTCATCGGCATGAACGAAACCATGATCAAATCCGCCACGGGGTCTTTTTTGGGCGAGGCGCAAATCCACGCCGCAGGGTTTCGCGACACCCAGGAGGTGGAGCGAACGATTCACAACCCGGAGCAAGTGCTCGCTAGTTTGAAATCCGAGTCCATCATCAAAAGCTTCACCCCTCGCGCCCTCGGTTTGGCCATGGCGACGTCGCCCGCCAACGTCAGCTCGGTGATGCTTGCGGGAATCGAACCTGAAACCGAGAGAGAGCTCTCGAAAGTAGACGACGCTATTCGCGAGGGAAGCTTCCTCGAGGGCCGTTCGCAGCGGGACATCGTCATCGGCAGCAAATTGGCGGAGATTCTGGAGGTGGGACTCGGCGACCGCGTTGTCATCACAGCCGCGCAAGCGGGGACAGGTGATTTAGCGCAGGAGATGTTCCGGGTATCCGGCATCTACCACCTCAATATCAACGAGATGGATTCGGGCATGGCCTTCGTCCGTTTGCCCAAAGCCCAACAATTGCTGGGGATCGGCGCAAACATTCATCAAATCGCCATCGCCTTCATCGACACCGCCATCGCCTCGCGAGGCGACCTTCCCTTCTGGAAGAAATATTCGCGAGACGGCAACGAGGCCGCCAGTTGGCTTACTATTTTACCGCAATTTAAAGCCATTCTGGAGATGACAGGGATGTTCAGAGGCGTTCTGGCCATGATCTTGATGGCGGTGGTGGTGTTCGGCATCATCAACACTCTGTTTATGTCGCTTTACGAACGGCTCTTCGAGTTCGCTGTCTTGCGGGCGGTAGGTACCCGTCCCTGGGGGGTGGGCAAATTGATGCTGTTCGAATCCGGCGCTCTGGGAATATTATCGGCGATCATCGGCATCATCATGGGGCTCGTCCTGACGGGAATCGTTGCCAAAACCGGCATCGATTACCGGGGAATCGAATTTGCCGGCGCGACCTTTCAAGAGCTTCTCTACCCGGTGATGACGGTCTGGCAATTCATCATCTATCCGGCGGGCGTCTTTATCTTCACCTTCCTGGTGGGGCTTTACCCGGCGATGGTGGCATCCCGCATGTCCATCACCGAATCATTGCGCAAGAGTCTTTAAGGAGGAATCATCATGAACACCAACAATACAGCAATCATCGTCGCCGAAGGAATCACGCGGCATTACAAGGATAACGGCGTGCAGGTCCAGGCGGTCCGGGGGATCGACCTCACCATCGAGCAGGGGGAATTCACAGCCATAGTTGGGCCGTCCGGCTCCGGCAAGACAACGTTTTTGAATGTGATTTC
>JAHELQ010000651.1 GCA_024644125.1 Candidatus Aminicenantota bacterium
GACTCTGACCTCCCGGGCATTTTTCAACGACAAATGGCCCGTTTTCGCCAAAAAAATGTCTGATTTGACCGGCAAGGAAATGATATTGCCGATGAACACCGGCGCCGAAGCGGTCGAGACCGCCATCAAAACCATGCGAAAATGGGGTTACATGGTGAAAGGCGTGGCAAAGGACAAAGCCGAGATTATCGTGTTCGAAGAAAACTTCCACGGCCGCACCACCACCATCGTTTCCTTCTCCACCGATCCCGACGCATACGAAAACTACGGCCCCTTCACCCCCGGATTCAAGATTGTTCCCTACAATGATCTGGAAGCGGTGAAAGGCGCGGTCAACGAGAATACAGTCGGTATCCTGGTTGAACCCATCCAGGGCGAAGCCGGCGTCGTGGTACCCGGAAATGGATTCCTAAAAGGCCTCGAAGAGATCTGCAAGGCGAACGACATCCTGTTGGCAGCCGATGAAATCCAGACCGGATTCGGCCGCACCGGTAAGATGTTTTGTTTCCAGCATGAAGGCATCAATCCCGATATCATCATCATGGGCAAAGCGCTTGGCGGCGGAGTATTCCCGGTCAGCGCCGTAGCGGCCGACACCAACGTGCTGGGCGTATTCAAGCCCGGAACCCACGGCTCCACGTTCGGAGGCAATCCTCTGGGTTGCGCGGTTGCAATCGCCGCCATCGATGTATTGGTGGAGGAAAAACTGTCCGATCGCTCTGAGGAGATGGGCAAATATTTCCGTGAGCAGCTCGTTGCCATGAATTCCGACAAAGTGGAGGTGATCAGAGGTAAAGGCCTTTTGAACGCAGTTGTGCTGAAGAAAGAGGCCGGGAAGGCCCGGATCTATACCACCGCTCTCAAGGAAAAAGGCGTTCTGGCAAAAGAAACCCACGACTGGATCATCCGGTTTGCGCCTCCGCTGGTTATCACCAAAGAGGAATTGGATTGGTCGCTGGAACGGATCAGAGAAGTCCTGGCGTAATTGTAGGGAATATTTCTATATGATCGTATTCCGCACGTCCGCATCCGCAGTGGTGGGGTACCGCCGGTTGCAGCGCTGCATCTACCTTGCCGCGGCGCTCCGAAAGGATGTTGACATTCTTTTTTGTGTGGACAAGGACAAGCAGACCCTGGAGTTGTTGAACGAAAAAAAATTCCGGGTTTGCCTGGCCGGCGGAAGCGATATCGCGAATGACGAAAACCCCGGGGCAATCATTTTCGATATCCAGGGGTTTTCTCAGAAAGATTCGGAGCTTCTGCGTTGGGCGACCGCCAATGCGCGCAGGACCATTCAATTCTCCGACTGGGGGCAGGAACGCCAACCTGTGGATTTTATTATCGATTCCTTCTCCCTCGATCCGGGTTCCGAAGGCGGAACTCTTATCGAAGGTCCGGATTTTACGGTGATGCATCACAGGTACCGCCACTTCAACAAAACCCGCCGCAAGTACCGCGCATCAATACGCAATATGGTGATCGATTTGGGAGAGACTCTCGACTACCGTCTTTTCCGCGATGTGGTGGATATTGTTTCCCGCTATCTGAAGAGCGTCAAAATTGTTCCGGGCTATGTATTGAAAAAAGGGAACAAAAAAGCGCTAAAACGAATTTACCCCAATATCAGATTCGCTGGGAAAACCGATAGTTACGCCCGAGCCTATTTCGAAGCCGATGTGGCCCTCGTGCCTCCAGGCATCGAAGCGTTTCAGGCCGCCGCTGTCGGCACTCCGGCTTTGTATTTACCGTCTGACCCCGTAGCCGGCGCCAATGCCCGGCGATTGGAAAACAGTCGCCTGGGATTTGATCTGGGAGTCGCCGCCGCTATTACCAGAAGCGGATTCAAGGAACAGTTGGACCGCCTGGCATTCGCAACCCGGTTGGAAATCGGCGGCATAGGCAAAGAGATGGTGGATAGTATGGGCGCTCACAGAGTCATTGACTTTTTCAAAAAAAACGTTATTATTTAAAGCAATGCAGGAACATTATGTATAGAATTGGGTTAACCGGTGGAATTTGCACCGGCAAGTCGTTTGTATTGGAGATCTTTAAAAAATTAGGTTGTTTTACAGCCAGGGCCGATGAGATCGCGAAGGATATTATTTTTTCAAAAAATTCCGAAGTGATGCCGCAAATACTTGAAAAATTCGGCAACGACATCTACGATGAGAAGCTGGGAATCAACAAAGAGGAATTCTCCCGGATCCTGTTCGAGGATGCGGGGAAACGCAACTTTATCAATAATATTATCCATCCTCAGGTGGTCGCCAGACGAAACGAATTGTTTAAAAATATAGAAGAAACCGGTGTGTACAGCCTGTTTGTCTATGAGAGCGCCCTGATGGTCGAAGCCGGTACGTACAAAGATTTTGATAAAATAATCGTTGTTTACGCCAGCCCCGCAGATCAATTGAAGCGGTTGACGGAGCGGGACAAAATCGATGAAAAGGAGGCGGAGGGTAAAATCAAAGCTCAGTTTCCGCTGAGTGAAAAATTAAAAGTAGCCAATTACACCATCGATACCTCGGGTTCGTTTCAGAACGCCGAAGCCCAGACTCTGGAAACGTTTCATTTAATGTTGAAGGATCTCGATATTTAAGACTAAAAAAGGAAAATTATATAAATTTGTTTGAGGTGAGCGACATGGGAGAGCTAGAGATCGAATATTTAAACATTCTTGGACTCGGAGAAGGCGCCACGTTACAGGAAATTCAGGGTAAATATCTGGAAAAAACCTTTCAAGCGAAGTTTCGTCGCTATTTTGTGGAAACCGAAGAACTAAAAAAGGAGTTTCTTCTCTATTACGGCGCCTATGTGCGATTGCTGAATTACGGCGCCTGGGCCGTGGATCCGAAAGAGGACCCGAGTTTTTATCCTTCCGGCCTGGCTTACAAGTTTTTGTTCAATCAAGGGC
>JAHELQ010000652.1 GCA_024644125.1 Candidatus Aminicenantota bacterium
ACTGGTCGTTACCGCAGTTATGGCATTCGGTTTCTTCGAATTCGTGATCACTGTTCAAAAGAGTAGTGAAGAAGCCGTCGAACACGCCTCTTTGGAAATGGCACTTGCGGCCGGGGGTGTTTGAATTGAAGAACGTGTGATTCAATTCAATTTTCGTCACCCTGTTGTTGCCTTCATCCACGGCAATGTTATTAATATCGCAGTATCCATAGGCCCTGAACAAGGTCGTGATTTTTTTGACAAAATCGGCATCCCCCGTGCCGGCGGGAATGCCGAACATCCGGCCCAAACTGCCCGCCATGTAACTTCCCTGGTCACGGCCGGCTTTATGCATGACTATATCGGTTCCATCGGGGGAGGCCATTTCATCGATACTGGACATCAACCGTTTCCACATTCCACCGGCGAAAATGATAGGATGCGCGGCTTCCGGATTGAGGGTCGAGAAACCGATGATGGGATATTCGGGACTATATCCCATCCCATCCGCCAGATATATGATATCCTCTTCCCATTTGGTCAGAGCATTCAATCCCAGTCCTTTCAGTTTTCCGATCAAAGCCGGCACATCGATTACATTGGCCACTCCGAAAGTGAACGACCATTTGAACGTATCGTCTGCGATTCGAGCAAATGTTCCGAACTTGATCTCGGCTCCGATCTCATCAAGAACCGGGAACACGTTTTGCGACTCATTCACACTGGTCAACGCCAGTCTGGCGTAGTAAAATTTCGTTCCATTTTCCGAAAAAAGATTCTGAATACAAAATGATGTTTCTTTACCCCAAGGCATAATTCCATTCCTCCATAGAACTTTATTCCAGAATAATGTCTACCGCAGCAGAAGAAAAAGATCCGCCGACAGGTTCTCGAAAATCATATCGATAATCTCAAAATCGACATCTTTACTGGTCAACATAGTTAAATACAGAGGGGCCTGTCCTTTTGCTTTTGCTTTACTCCTGAGTACAAGATAAAAATCATCCAATTCGATTATCATCTTCTCAAGATTCGCTATTTCAATTTTACTTGTCATAGAAGACATATTCATAAAAAACAACCGCAATCTATCGGCATACTCATCTGGCTTTAATTCTAAATTAAAATTGCTAGCCATCGAACTTTTCTTCTGACCAACCCCTTTCACGGCAAAGATTCCTTTCACTACATCACCGTAAGTTTCCATAATGAGACTAATATGATCTGATGCTGTGTTATTCATCTCTAATCCTCCTGTTTAATTCTCTTTTGAGAGTTCTTCGAGCACTTTCTCGGCCATAGGTACTTCGCCTTCCGCGCATAGTAGGAAAAGATTGTGACCATCCAAAAAGGTCTTAATCAGAAGAGACTTTTCGTCCTTGCCGCCGATCAAAGAGATTTTGCGTGGGGTTTTCCCCTTCAGGTTTGAGTGATTCCCTATAAAAGCATTTGAAAGTACCAGTGGAAGCCGGGTTGAAAAAACAAATCCCTTCAAAGCCGTCTCATCAAGCGCAATGTTCTTTTTGTCAACAACTTTGCCGTCTTTGAGTAGCAAATAGCTGATGGAACCTTTCATGTGTTTTTTTACCAATTCCTTTATCTCCATTCTTTCCTCCTTTAATATATACAGCTTTTTAAAGTATTCCTTATTCAAGGGCTGGATATCCTTAAAAATTTTTAGACTCGTCCCAAAGAGTCGTGGAATATACTTTCCCAAAATGTATTTTGACTTATCGAGAAATTCATACGTCTCGAATTCATATAATTGCTTAAACTCCTCGCCATATTTCCCCAGTGTTTTCAAAATCAAATCCCGCACATCTTTCTTCAAAAAACGGTCGATAATAATAAACATCGAGAATTGATAATAAAAGGAAATAATCTTCCCTATGGCTTCTTCCTTACGAGAATCAGTTAACTGCGAAAAGCCACTACCAAAAACAGCGACATAACATTCAAGGTTATTAACCAGGATTTTTTCGGTCATCAATTCTACATCAAATGCCTCATCCTGAGTCTCTGCATTAGCTAGAAACCACATGCTACCCTTCTATAATCGACGATATCTCTGCGATTATCTCTTGAATTTTTTCATTTTTGAAATGCTTTTCTAAAATTGGAGGCCGATCAGAATCGTTTGTTAACGAAATTTCTGACCATCGCTCTGTGAATCCAGTTAGACTCCTATGAAAAGTTGGTAGAATTAATACATTTTTGGCTCTTTTTACGTCCTTCGAAATTACTCTATTAGCGATGACTGTTTTCAACTTATCAATAGCATGCATTTTTATATTATTCAAATCTTGAAGAGAATAAAATGCCTGTATTTCAAAAATAACTTTATCCAACTGATGAAACGACACCCCTTCATCGCATTTTGGGATGTTAGAAATTTGTCTGTATGATTCTAGGTCTACACTGGTTCTTCTCCAGTTCAGAGTTCCGGTTAGCGATATTGGAAGGTAATAGTTGAATACATTAATAAAATTCATCGCCGACCAATAAATATCCCGCTTTGAGGCCTCGTCTTTTTCGCCATATTCTTGTTTGACCCCCAATAGGAGCCCATTCTTTCCATTACTAGATGAAAAACTAGAACCCCATACTTCAGAAAAATTGGAGATAGCCTTTTTAATTGCAATTCTTTCTGTTGCACGCGTCCCCAAAAAAAGTGCATAAGACCAAATAAACAAAACTTTGAATTTTGTGATAGATTCTCTTAATCCCTTCAAATTATCTTTAATTCTTTCATTCTCTTCATTCTGACTGGAATAAAAAGATTTTACATGTAGATTGGTATCGACAAAAACATCTACATTATTTTTATCAGTATCCCCTACAAACGCTTTTACCGCTGGGCTTTCGCAAATTCCTTTTAAAGAATCAACATATCCAGATATGCCCTTATTAGGGAAAAAATGGTCATCGTTATT
>JAHELQ010000653.1:0-1520 GCA_024644125.1 Candidatus Aminicenantota bacterium
CATTCCCGTTCCTTCGCCGGTAGGTTTTGTCGTGAAGAAGGGATCGAAAATTTTGGTTATGATATTTTCCGGGAGTGGGATACCGTCGTTGGCGATACTTACGAGTATTTGATCTCGTTCGGATCTTGTTAAAATCGTCAGTTTGCCTTTGTCTTTTATTCCGTATTTCTCCTGTTTTTGCTCGATGGCCTGACAGCCGTTCACAATGATATTCATGATGACCTGGTTAATTTCTGAAAGATTGGCATGAATTTGCGGGAGGTCTTCTAACTGTGTGATAAATTCGATTTTATCTTTGTAATGGGCTTCGGCGAGACTCACGGTAGTTTTTAAGTTTTCGAGAATATTTGAGGGCTTATAACCTTCGTCTGATTTGTAAAATGTCCGCAATGCCTTGACTATTTTGCTGTTCCTTTGTACGCCATTTTCAATTACCTTGAGGTGTGAGTAAAATTCTTCAAATCGTTCGTTGAATGTATTCAGGAGCTCTGGCTCCAGATCGTCGCCGGCGAGTTCAATCAAATACTTTTTAAAACTTTTCAGATCTCTGTTAAGATTGTACCCTGCCGTATGAATGAACGAGGTGGGGTTGTTGATTTCGTGCGCCACTCCAGAGACCAGGATGCCCAGCGTGGCCATTTTTTCAGACTGCACAAGCTGATTCTGTGTCTTGATCAAATCCAGGTGCGTTTTTATCCGGCTTCTCAATTCGTTCCGGGAAATCGGCTTGGTCAAAAAATCGTTTGCCCCTGCCTCTAAACCGGTTACCAGCGCCTCCTCGTTATTCCTGGCAGTGATGAAAATGATCGGCAACTGGTTGGCAGAGTATTTCTCCCGGATTTTTTTGCACACTTCGTATCCCGAGATTCTCGGCATATTTACATCCAACAACACCATTGAGATATTGTGATGGCCCTCCACAATATCGAGGGCTTCTTGACCTGAAACGGCATTAACCACATGGTGTCCCATGCCTTTCAAAAAATTACCGATCACTTCGCGGTTGACTGGTTCGTCGTCTACCACTAAAAACGTGTAAGCGCCGTCGATAGGGATTGTTTCCGATGATTCGCTCGAATCGTCTTTTTTTTCCTCCTGAATTTTTGACAGCGGCAGCATGACATCTGTTTCTTTTTCTTGAGTGTCCCTGGCGATTGGAAGAGTGAAAGCAAATGTCGTGCCTTTGCCGACAGTTGATTCAACCCATATCGTGCCGCCATGAAGTTCCACTAGCTTTTTTGAAATGGAAAGGCCAAGGCCGATCCCATCGTTGGGGCGCGAATAGGTCTCCTCGATTTGCTCGAACGAATCGAATACGGATTCGAATTTGTCTTCGGGGATGCCGATTCCGGTATCGATCACTTTTACGTGCATCATGTCATCTTTTTGCTGGGCTTTAACTGTAATGCTTCCCTGGTCTGTAAATTTAATGGCGTTCCCCACCAGGTTGTGGAGGATCTGTTTTAGCCGGTCTTTGTCCGCCAGCACTAATCGGAGTGAGGGTGTGATCTCGTTTCTTA
>JAHELQ010000653.1:1530-2271 GCA_024644125.1 Candidatus Aminicenantota bacterium
TTGTCCCCTATTACGAATGGAAGAGAGGATTTCACCTCGTTCCTAAGCTCTATTTTCTGAGCGTTGACCAGCGGTTTGGAAATATTGAGGACAGTATCTGTAATCCCTTTGATCCCAACCGGTTTGGGGGTTATTTTTAACTCTTTGTTGTTAATCGCGGAAAAATCGATAAGATCATTGACTAAAAGAGAGAGTCGCTGGGCGCTCGATATGATCATCTTCAAGTGACTGACTGTCTTTCTATCCAGAATATCCGATTTGTTTTCCAGAAGCGCTTCCGCGAGACCGACGATTCCGTGGAGGGGATTCCTGAGCTCGTGGGATGTCATGGCGAGAAAGTCGTTTTTTTGCTGATCGAGGGCCTTGAGTTTTTGGGCTAAAGCGCCTTCCTGAACCACCTTTTGTTTTTGTATTAATAAATATGAGGATATGAAAAAAAGCAGCACTATCAATGTAAGATAGGTGAGATACGCCCACCAGGTTTTATACCAGGGAGGAAGAATGATGATCGGCATAGTGATTGTTTTTTGGTCCCATGTCCCGTCGGTATCGCTGGCTTCAATCTCGAATGTGTAATTTCCCGGCGGCAAATTGGAATATGAAATACGGCGTTGTTCTCCTGCTCGGACGTTCCACTCTCCTCTCTTCCATCCGGTGAGTCGAAACCGGTATTTGTTTTGGCCGGGATTGGCGAAATGGAGGACGGAATATTCGAAGGTGAAATCGCTTGTGTCTGGAGGG
>JAHELQ010000653.1:2281-2908 GCA_024644125.1 Candidatus Aminicenantota bacterium
TTTTCATCTTTAAGATCCTCGATGTGTTTTGGGGAGTTATCGATGTAAAAGTTCGCCAATGCGATTTCTGGTTTTTCTGGATATGATTTGATTTCATGCGGAGAGAAGGAGGTAAATCCATCGATGCCGCCGAAATACATCGTTTTCTCCTCCAGGTCATAAAAAAACGCTCCGGCATTGAACTCATTGTTCGGCAATCCGTCATATTCGAAGTAATTGATGAATGTTTCGTCGGAAGGGTTGAATTTGGAAAGGCCCTTGTTGGTGCTCATCCAAAAATTTCCATCGTCGTCCTCGAGAATGCAAAAGATAGAATTGTTGGGTAACCCGTCTTGTTCTGAATAAAAATTGATTATTTTTTCTTTCAATGGATCGTATTCAAGAAGTCCGCCGCCGTACGTACCGAGCCACATGATTCCACTGGTATCGGTGTGGATCGCTCTGATCTTGTTGTTGTATGATCCATCGTTACCGAGCTTGTACCGTTTGAATTCTTTGGTTGTTTTGTCAAACGAGTTCAGGCCGTTCGACGTCCCAATCCAGAGTTGGTTACCGCGACCGGGGCGAATGACTCGTACTGAATTGTTGCTGATACTATTGGGATTTTGTTCATCATTTGTATACGAC
>JAHELQ010000654.1 GCA_024644125.1 Candidatus Aminicenantota bacterium
TATCAAGATTTTAAAAGTTGGTGTAGGTGCCACGGGTATTGGGAACAAGGCGAAGGTGACCAATGAAAAAGATTTTGCCCATGGCAATCTTAATTTTTATCGCTGTGGTTTATATTTTTCCTGATGACAACAAATTTGACCTCACAATTCTTGATTATGCTGAAAAGGTCGCCAGGGCGGCGGACGGGATTGACGCTAAATACTTCTTATTCAAAGAAATTGGTGAGGCATACTTACAATTCGGGTGTGTAGAGAAGGCTGAAAAACTTGTCAGTTTAATCGAAGACGATTATTATAGAACCAGCCTTCTGATTGATATTATCCACTACCCGCATGCACCTCAAACTACTGTTGTGGAATCCATTCCTCAAAAGTATTTGGAATTTGGGGAAGAGTCGTTCAAGGCGGATATTTGGTATAACTTGATTTTTTATTATTTGAAACGAAAAGATAAGAACAACGTTAGAAAGAGTCTGGATGAGTTCATGAAATTGATGTGTCTTGACGACTGTATCATAAATTGGGAGCGGCTGATGAAATTGCCTGGGCTATTAATTGAAATTGGCTTGAAAGGTGAAGCAGATAAAATTGTCCAGGAATATCTGAAACTGGTCGAGGACAATCGGGTGGGATTGTCCAGCCAAATGAGTGTTATAAAAACTCTTAATCTCCAGGGGGTGCCTGGCGACATAACGTTTCTCATAAATAAGGTTCAGGGAGGCGTGGAATCTATTTCCTCAATCGAGGACCGAGCTCTTTATTGTCATTGGTTCGCGGAGACTCTATTTGAAATTGATCGGCTGGAGGACGGCTATTACTACCTGAAAAAGTCTATCGGGTATGCAAATCAAATTTTACCTCGGGAAAACCGGAGAGTGTTCATTCATAGGGAATGGGTACAGTCGTCACGAAATGATCCCGGCCGACTGGCTATGATTCACTTGATCGATGAATTTGAATCGTTGTTGCGTGATATTTGTTTTGAAGAGAAGGAAGCACATGGCGAAAAAATTTCTAAGGTGATGCACTCCGTCTATGAGGTGTACATTGCCCTCTTAATCAAGAAAGGAAAGGTTAGCATCGCCTCGGAGATTGCGAAAAAAGATGCTATTATGATGGATATCTTCAACTATGTGGCCGCCCTGAATTTCATTGATAATCAAGTATTGCGGCACAATGCGTTGCTATACGCGAGAAAAATTAAATCTTCACCTGATTTAAAAATCGGCGTTATGCTGGAATATCGCAAAACTTTGGGCAACGTCCCGTCCCCAGAAATTTATTCCCTCCTGGATGAAGCCATTAAAGAAGCCAATACATTGAATTGCGATCGGGATGAATATCTATACAAAATCGCCATAGCATACCTTGACATGGGTGATGTAAAAATGGCGGATGAGCTTTATTCTGTGATCAAAAATATCGATGTCCGTTCTCATATAGCTTTTCACATCATCCAGGTTTGCCTTCGTGAATATAGTTTGAGCACTGGGCAGAAATTTTTAGACAAATACACTGATATCACGAATGAATTTCGGGCTCTTTGCCTTTCCAAAATAGCCTCCAGCTTGTATCTAGAAAACAAGGTCGAGCAATCTATCAAGATGTACAAGGAGGCTGTAGATTGCATGATAAAATTTTCCACTTCTGGAATATCCGACATTTTGCAGGACTATTATTATGCAGTAAAGAAAGAGAAGCGCTTCTATGAAAATATTGAGTCCCATAACTTTCCTGTTGTGGATTGAGGGAATTACTGTTCGAGAATTAGTAAATTTTTAAGAACCCTAAACTTCCAGAATATCCGGCCTAATAGAGTTAGCCGTTATGTGTTGATACTGGAAAGTATTTTGCGGGAGAGATGAATAACGATCATTTAGGTACTTCCGCCTGGGACAAAGTTGTGTTTCCCGATCGCGAGGATTAAATGGTCAGGAATTTGGAATCACAGTTGACCGGGGAGACTATTTTGGACTATAATGATTTCCGGTGAAACATGACGATTTTGAAAATTCTTTGCAAACCTCCTCAATTTTCGGAGAAGTTTTGCTCGAAACTCCGGAGGTTTGCAAAATCGGCCATTGAAAGCATCATTATCAAAGTGTTTCAAACCTCCAGTGTCCGAAGGGATAACACCCCCCGGGGGGGACGGAGACACTGCGTTAGAAAGACATTGAGTTATCGATAAGTTTAGTGTGAGGATTAGTGGTTAGGGAATAAATTCGCTTGTTACTGACGATTTCACTTTGTCGTCCCTGCTGCGATCTTTGATTTTTTGTCAAATTCTTTTTGTTCATTGTATAAAAAATATCGCTATGTTATAATTTTTTTCTAACCGCGGTTGAAACCAGGTGAAACAATCGTGAAGGAACAATAGATGAGGACAAATGCAGCCAGAGCCAACTGCTCTACCATTGGTCGAAAAATGTCCTGGATCATTGATTGATACATGTACGAAATTCCATTGATACGCAGGAGGAAACGATGAAAAAAGGTATATTGGTAATTATTCTTGCAGGCATGCTTTTTTTGACATCCAGTCAACTTTGCTTCTTGTTTGGCTTTTCCTATTGTAATGATCTTGAATGCAGCTTTTCTGAACATCCTGAAAAGGTTTTACTATCTGAAAATGTTATTACTGGTTCGATACATTTTCTAAAATCTAAAATCTATGTAGACTCATTGCTATACGAATTTGAGAAATCCGCGTTGGAACCGTTTGATGTGGCTATTTCGTTGGAATATATTGAGAAGGCGATCAATGAGTTGGAAATTGCCAAGTCAAAATATTCGGAGACAATCAGGTTAGGCCTCAAGATTGGGTATAACGAAAAGAAATCCATTATGTTTAAAACATTTGAATATGATAGTTATGTGGACTTCAGCAACTTTAATCGGGAAGTT
>JAHELQ010000655.1 GCA_024644125.1 Candidatus Aminicenantota bacterium
ATGTCGCCCCGGACGCGAATATAATTGTCTTTTCCATAACTTTCGGTAAACAGCGATTTCCCGGCGTTCACCGACGACTTGAAGTCTATTCTTCCATCCTCTTCCATCGCGATCTTCAGCGAATGATTGGCAAAGACCGAACGGAAAACGGTTACCGTACCGCCGGTAACATACAGGGAATGACCATATATAGCGCCGTTGATTTCGGCTCCGTCATGCAGGAACACATCGCGGTTCAGTTCGATTTTTTTTGTGGGAAAAATCGAACCGATATGACGTTTATTCACCACATAACGAACATCGTCGCTGATTCTATCTCTTTCCATGATTAATTCTCCTGTGCCTGGAAGTAGGTTTTATCGATAAATTCAAAAAATTGATCCCGTTGTTCGGAGTAAAAATCGGTGTCCTTGATCTTTTGCATCCCCCGGGAAATCCATTTTTGCTGTTTGACCTTTTCGATCCTGTATTTCTTGTCGTTTAGAAGAGCTGTCATTTTACGTTGAACCGCTTCCTTGAAGGGAGCGAAAATTTTATCCGGCTCGATCCTGTAATTTACGGGGCCGCCCTCACTCCGCAATTTCACGAGACTGGAGGGCATGATGACTTGAAGCTCAGAATTCCCTTCCACACCGCCGTATTTCACCAGATAAAACGGGAGTAGAAGCTGAATGGAAGCGGGGATGCTGAGATCCACCTTAAAAGCGTCTAGAATCCCTTCCAATTGACGCCGCCTGTTCAGGACGCCCGCCGCCGACTCCTCCAACACACGAACAAGCTCTGCAAAATGCGTTGATTTTGATTGGGCGAGAGTCTGATCCGCCGATGCGAAAATCCTTGAAAACATTTCGAGAGAGTCCTCTTTTTCATGTTTGAGTCGCTGGTGAAATTCCGGCGACAGAATCTTCAACAACCGGGTGGCAAGTTCATCGATCCGTTCTTCTTTGCGATTGTCTCCCTGGATTTTGGCATTTTCTTCCATTATCAACAAGCGGGTCACGGGGTAGATTACCTCGTCGTATACCCGCGGGATCATGATGGGATTTGGGGTATTATGGCCGCACACCGGACACTGCCATTTCCCCGGCATCTTGAGAACCATTCGTGAGTTTTCGTCGAAGGTGAATTCGAGAAAATCCGCTGGATTTCCACTGTAGTCCCGATTGCATTCGGGGCAATAATGATTGTATCCAGGGGAGGCGAAATGGGACAAAAATTCTTCCCTGAAATCGGAAAGTTCTTTTTTGGAAGCGATGGTTTCCCGCTTACCCAGATAATGTTTCACCTCTTCAATCCAACCGTCCAACGTTTTTTCGAGGGGGTTCTCCTTGTTTTCCCCGATAAACGTGTCCATCTGTATCAGTGATTCATACGCTTCCTGCCCGTTGCATTCCTGGATAGAGACAATATCGCCATCTTCCTCCGGGGAATAGGGCTGGAGATCTTTCAGAATCGAGGTCATGTTCGAGCCGATATCGGATGACGCCGGAAGTAACGGACCGCCGGCGGTTTTCTCGTTGATGCGCCCCAGTATGGAATTCCCCTTTTCAATAATTTCCCGGATTCTCTTCTCGATACCGTAATATGCGAAAGGGGCCATCTGGTCGTCATTGCCGCAATCTTCAAGGAACAGTTCCTGGTTGTCCGTAATCTGCGAGAACTCCTGCCTCAACTGATCCAGAGTGTTTTTATTTTCGTTGTCTATGAAGGGATATTGCAAATTCAGCGCGTCGTGGATGCCTGAGTCGTCGATGGCGACGCATCCGTTCCGGAATGGGAACAGGGAAATCTTCCAGTAAAACTTCCCCATCTGATCGATAAATTTAGGAACGTCAAACCCCTTGTATTTGCGGCTAAAATAAACGGCCGCGCCCGCCGACCATACCAGGAACAAAATAGCCACAGGATAGATGGGAACAAATATCAAGGCCAGTCCGACCAATGCCATAACTCCGGCAATTATCAACCGTTTTTTCAGAAAATCGTTTTTCAATTGGTTGGCTTTCTGAAATTCCGAGTCCATCAGTATTGAGAAAACAGCAGCCGCTTCGCTGTCATCCGACTTGAACTGTGAATCTTTGAAAAACTGGATCCTGGACTTCATGTTTATCTCCTTTACTTGACTCATTATTATAAGTAATTCGCCAAAAAAATACAAAGGATATTTTGTGAGAATTAAATTTTTTTTGCATTTTCTCTGAAATAATGGATGATACGGTGATATCTTCATTGAGCGGGCGGTTGTTTTTTTGTTTTTGTGCCGACTATATTGATTAATTTATTTAAAATAGTTAAAATGGTTCCGGAGTAAACCTCATGACTAAAAAAATATTAATCGTGGATTTTGATTTGTCCTCGATCGAGCGCATACAAAACATGCTCGACGATGAAGTGTTCGATGTGTCAACCGCCACCAGCGGGGAACTTGCATGGGATATGCTGACATCCAGCCATTTCGATCTGGTCGTTAGCGAGATTGTACTTCCCCGGCTCCACGGTTTCCAGTTGTCGCAAGCGATTGCGGAGCAATTGCCTGACTGCCGCTGCATCATCGCCAGCGGAGTGTTCAAAGGTGAAGTATACCGCAGTCAAGCATTGTACCAATTCAAAGCCGCCGATTATTTTGAAAAGCCGCTGGACAAAATTGAATTGAAAAAACGAATCGCCGGGCTTCTGGATATCCCGGAAGAAGAACTTTCCGGTATTGCAGAAGAAGTAATCGAAGAGGTCGTCCAGGAAGTAATCCAGGAAACCGTTGAAGAGGCGGTAACCCAAGAAGCCGCCCAACCTGAAGACATGAACCCAGTGGAACAGGTGGGACAGGTAGAGCAGGAGATCTCTGAACCGGTGGATGAACACGAAATAATCATCGAGTTTACGGAACATACCGAGGACCTTCAGG
>JAHELQ010000656.1 GCA_024644125.1 Candidatus Aminicenantota bacterium
TGCACAACATATCGCCGAGCTGACCGATGCGATCTTCGAAAACATCTTCAATTACAATGTCGATGAAAACAAGGAGCCGGAAGATTGGGATTTCAACTCTCTGCAAACTGAAATTCTGGCGCAATTCGGCATCGACGTGAGATCGTTATTCAAAGAAGATTTGCAACTCATCCCCTACACAGAAATCAAAGAAACACTGCAAAACTACCTCAAGGCCCATTACCGTGAAAAAGAAAACATTATGGGCTCCGATAGAATGCGGGAGATGGAACGGATCGTGATGTTGCAAGTCATCGACCACCAATGGAAGGATCATCTCCTCAACATCGACCATTTAAAAGAGGGAATCGGACTTCGGGGTTATGCCCAGAAAGATCCGCTCATTGAATACAAAAAAGAGAGTTTCCGGCTCTTCGAAGACTTGCAGGACCGGATCGACGATGAAATCATCCGCTTTATGTTCCTATTTCAGCCAATCGAAGAAGACGAGATGGAAAAATGGCGCGAAAAGAAAAAAGCCCGATCACACAAACCCACTTCCAAAATGCCCGGGAAAAAACATAAGAAGAAAAGCAAGAAATAATAAGAACGAGGCAAACGAATGAAAGAAAATCACAAAATCGTAGAGTATACAGGCTTAACCTTCGACGATGTGCTGCTGGTACCTGACTATTCAGAGGTCATCCCCCGCGACGTAAACACAGGTTGCAGGTTCACCAGGAATATCAATTTAAACATTCCGATTATCTCGGCGGCAATGGACACGGTATCTGAATCAGAGATGGCAATCGCGATGGCCCAGTTGGGTGGCATCGCCATCATCCACAAAAACATGAGCATCCATCAACAAGCCGAAGAGGTCAAAAAAGTCAAACGGTCCGAGTCTGGGCTCATCGACAATCCGATCACCCTGAAACCCCACAACAAAATTCACGAAGCCCTTGAATTGGCCAAAGAAAAAGGAATCTCCGGCCTTCCGATTGTAGACGACAACGGTAAACTGGTGGGCATTCTGACAAACCGCGATATACGCTTTACTTCAAACATCAATGAAAATATCGAAAAATACATGACCTCCAATCACCTGATCACCGTCAAGCAGAATATCTCGATGCAAGAGGCAAAACGGCTGCTGCACATAAATAAAATCGAGAAGTTGCCTGTGGTGGATGGGGAATTTAAACTAAAAGGCCTGATCACGTTAAAAGATATCACCATGGCCGAACAATTCCCCAATGCCGCCAAAGACAAGAGTGGGAAATTGTTGGCAGGCGCAGCCGTCGGTATCGCCGGCGACACTCTGGATAGAGTGCGGGCTTTATCGGAAGTGAAAGTAGATGTGATTGTGGTGGACACATCCCACGGCCACTCCCGCAAAGTGATGGACACAGTGGCGCAAGTGCGGGAAAAATATCCCCACATCGACCTCATCGCGGGCAATATCGCCACCGCCAAAGCTGCGTTGGAATTGGAACGGCTTGGCGTGGACGCAGTGAAGGTAGGGATCGGTCCCGGATCCATTTGCACCACCCGCGTGGTAACCGGTGCGGGAATGCCGCAGATTACTGCTATTATGGAGGTCGCCAATGCCCTGGAAGACCGGATTCCCATGATCGCAGACGGAGGAATCAAATTCTCGGGAGATATCGCCAAGGCATTGGCCGCGGGCGCCAACTCGGTAATGCTTGGTTCGCTATTGGCCGGAACTGACGAAAGCCCCGGCGAAATGATCATCTACCAGGGACGTTCCTATAAAAAATACCGCGGGATGGGTTCCATCGGCGCGATGAAAGCCGGGAGCAAAGACCGCTATTTCCAGGAAGATGAATATGCCGAAGCCAAAATGGTGCCCGAAGGGATCGAAGGACGCGTGCCGTACCGCGGCAGCGTGATGAAACTGGTTCCCTTGATGATGGGCGGCGTCAAAGCGGGTATGGGACTCACCGGTTGCAGTACCATCGAAGATTTGCGTAAAAACGCGAAATTCGTCCGTATCACCAACGCCTCGTTGAAAGAGAGCCACGTCCACGACGTGATCATCACTGAAGAATCGCCAAACTACCATTTAGAATAATAACTGGAGAAAAAAATGAACAAGCTCTGCCGGTTCGTTCTTGCCGTGATGTTGTGGTGCCTCGCATTCGGTTTGTATGCGCAGGACAACATCGCCAGTGTCGGTTTCTCGCGCCCGTCGGGAGGCGTCGGTTTTAGAGGGGGAGTGTTCGGCATCCCCAATTTATTGTTGGATCAATTTCTCTTCGAATACCCCGAAATCAGCGGCCAAACCTTCGCATTCGAATTTCGCTCCTATGGCTCCAGAGGGACCAGGTCCACCGTCACCCGCGTCTACAGCTTCGAGTACAGCAGTGTGGAGGGAGAGGGACCCTGGCGGGAAGAGGAGACTCATCACCGCAAATATGGGATCGGCGAAGCCACCCAGTTCAGTTTTACCGTCACCTTTTTACTCAACATATTCCCAAGTTGGACGGTTCACCCCTATATCGGCGGAGGCTTGGGGATCGGGAAAGCGGCGTTCTGGGCCGAAGGAAGTTACACGGAGCCTACGTCGGGATATATCATCAAGGAATCTTATAACGAGAGCCTCATCGTTCCGGTGTTGCACATTCCCATCGGCATCACCGCCACATTGGGCGACCGAACGGAGCTTCGCCTCGAAGGGGGCTTCAAAAACGGATTTTACTTCGGCGGCGCCATAGCCTACCTTTTCTAATCCTTAAACGATTGGAACGATAAAATAATTTTGATAGAAGGAGGGGTAGGTTCCCCTCCCCAAAAGTATAATCAAGACGATCAATACTCGATGGTCATACGGACCTGATAATAGAGATCCCGCAATCCTTCGCAATTTTCCATGCACTCGTCGAAGCAGACCAG
>JAHELQ010000146.1 GCA_024644125.1 Candidatus Aminicenantota bacterium
GCTCTCGCGAATGTTGCTTCGGGCCCAACGGGTGAGCATTTTAAGGATGCTGGATATTTTTTCCGGCACCTTGGTGAACGAGACGGCTTCGCGCTGGTAGATGGTGCCGTAACCTTCCTTGAGGATGTGGTTGGTGAGACTCCGGTCTTCGCCGTAGGTGCAAGGCCTGTTCAGAAAAGTCTGGACCCGCCAGGTATCGATCACCCTATCCAGGATATGTTTTCTATACGCGGAAAACGCTCCGCTCAAACACAGGACATTGGAGAACGTGGATTGGATTGCTCTTGTGAAGTCGAATGCCATAGCGAAATGGGCGCTCAGCATTTTGGTGAAGACATTGGCGTCCTGGTTCCAGATACGGATTCTGCCGGTCACGGCTCCGATTTTTTCATTCAGGATCATTGGCGTCAAGATTTCTTTGATGGCGTCGGGTTCCAACCGGGTGTCGGAGTCCACCGATATGATGAACGGGTGCTTCGCTTTTGCGTATGCTTCATAGATCCCTTCGCGTTTCCCTTTGTTCTTGGGAAAATTGATGATTTCCACCAAATCCGGGAAACGGCTTTCGGCCTTTTCCATATAGAAGAGGGTATTGTCTTTGGATCCGTCGTTTACGGTGACGATTTGCAGCTTACCTTTAGGATAATCGGATTCCGCGATGGAGCAGATGGTTGTATATACAGTTTCGCCTTCGTTATAAGCCGGAACGATCACTGTTACTCCGGGCCAGTTTTTTACTATATCGGAGGAGAGGGCTCGGTACTTGAACCACAGGTAGGTGCGAAACACCAGGGATGAAACGAAAATCAACGCGCTGGAGAACAATAGGTAACGGAACAATACATGTTCTCCGTGCCCCATCTGGGCGAATTCCCATGTGAAGAATATATTTTCTTTAACTGCAATGATGATGAAGATAATGCTGAAGATAAGTACACCGAAGCGAAATACAGGCTCGAGCAGATCCCATGTGAGTGGCTTTTTTTGCCTAATACTCACTATTTCTTGATCTTTGGTCAGTGTATGCATTCAGTCTCCTTGGCTCTTGTTATGATAAAAATAATAACGGCCCTATTATAACACAATTCTGCCTACTATGATTGATTTCATTTCAAGATTCCAAAAAATTTGTTGTGAGTATCTTTCGAATTTTTATTTTTTTTGTTGAACGCTCCAGGACATTATATCCGTTCAGATTTCGTTCCTTATGTAAGAGTGATGTATTGATGGGGATCGCTGAATGAGGGGAAAATTTTGAATGAACTATACAATTTTTTTGCAAAAAGGTGGAAATTACTCAATTTATTGGTATAATATGGCCATGACCCAAGAACTAAGAAATGAGATAAGTGCCAAGCTAGAACAATTCTCGAGAATTCAAAAAAAACTTGCAGTGTTTTTAATTCAATATTGGAACGAGATTCCGTTGATGTCCATCGAGTATATCTCGAAGGAATGCGGCGTAAGTACCGCTACAATCATTCGGTTTGTGCGGAGGTTTGGTTTCCGGGGATTCTACGATTTCAAAGACAAAATCAAGGAAGAAATTAAAAGCAACATCAATCCAGTCGAGCGCTTCCGGTTGTTGAAGTCCGATTTGAGTGGCCGGAAATCACTTGTTAAAGTTGCTAAACAGGATGTTAAAAATATTAACAAACTCCTGGGCACAATCGAAGAAGCGAAGTTTCGCCAGTTTGTGGAAATGGTGGACAAGGCGAATCGTGTCTTCGCGTTTGGTGTCAGCGTTTCTTCCATCTTTGCGAGAATGATTACCTACATTTTTAACCAAATCCAGAAAGAAACCCATTTTCTGGACGAGGGAAGTATGACTGTCGAGGAAAAGCTCCTCACTGTTCAAAAAAATGATGTCGTCATTTTGTCTTCGTTTCCCCCGTATTCCCGTTCCACTATTGAATACGCGCAATTGGCGCATGAAGAAGAACTGCAAGTGGTCGGAATTTCCGACAATGAATATTCTCCTATTTCCCAGTATGCTTCGTTTATTATTCCCATCCCGTGTGAAAATGTTTTATTCACCACCTCTGTCGCCTCGTTTTCCGTTTTGATCAATGCGGTCGCTACGGAAATCGCCGTTAAACAGAAAGAAATGTTGAGCGAATCGATCAAGCTGACTGATAAGAAATTGCGGAGGTTTTATTATCTCAGCTAGATAAACGGGCCAAAGTCTGTTTGTCGAGGGAAAAATCCCAAATTAACCGGGATTTTTCTATTTTTAAATCAGCGGTAACGAAAAGGAAAAGGGAGCATGCGGACATGCTCCCTGTATAAAAAAAGATCGGATTAAAATTCGTATCCCGACATCAGCCACGATCCCCGCGCCATCACATGTCGGAGCGTCCGGTTCGACGGATCGATGACAATGATATCCGCGTCTTTACCCTGCCTGAGTTCGCCTTTTGACGATAATTGCAATATGGAGGCCACATTGGTTGTGACTGTGCGGAGCGCGGATTCGATATTGGATTCGTCATGGTCGATGATATCCAGGACTTCCTGTAGTAGAGATTCAGGTTTCCCATTTGAAATTTTTGTGGAATTTCCTGTTTGATCAAACCGGGGGAGCGACCCGCCAGCGTCCGACGAAAGGGTGATATGCTCCAGCGGCACTCCGGCTGCCAATAACTCCCAGTAGGCTTGCGACGGTTTAATTTCGATATCCTCAAAGTATGGATACGAGCTGCAGGTGATGTCCACATGCCCTTTTAAGCCATATTTTTTCGCTTCGTTAAACACTGTGCGACTGCGGTTGCAATGGGCTGGAAGTAATTGGCGGTGGACAATACCGGGAATCGTCGTCACCTCGTCCAACAGTTGGAACGGGGAGCCCGAGTCGCCGATGTGGATGTTCACGATTCCCGCTTTGCCTCCCAGCATGCCTCCTACCCGGGCTTGCTGGATGACTTTGACAAATTGATCGACTGTGGGATAGGACGAGCGGTGATCGGCGATGGCAAGCTCGCCGATGCCGATGACCTCGTCGATCAACGCGATGTCCCGGGCGGGTGATTCCAGAATGGACGGGGGCGGAATCTGGTAGGATCCGGTATACATCCAGGCGGATAGTCCATTGGCCCGAAGCGCCTTCGCTTTCATGAGCACGGATTCGGGACTGCGGACAATCCCGTCGGTTCCCAAACAGCCGATGGCTGTGGTAATTCCTCCGGCGACGATCTCCGCAAGCGACAACTCGCTTGAACGGCTGCCCGGGCCGTTTTCTCCTCCGGCGCCTGCGAAATGAATGTGTGAATCGATCAACCCGGGGAAAACCCATTGCCCTTCTATGTCCACCACTTCTGTAAAATCATGGTGGGGCGGTTGGATGTTTTCTGCAATCGCCAATATGGTTTCTCCTCCCACCAGGATATCTCTTTCCCCAAGATACTTGGGCGCGAACACGCGGCAATTTTTTAGTAAAATCAATGGTTCTCCTTCTGTAGAAAAATTTTCAACAAGATGCAAAATAAGCAAATTGTCTGCCCCACAATGCTAAAATAAAAAATTTCGACTGTCAATGATGAATATTTATATTTATCTATGAGGTTTTTTTTCATTTTTTTGAAGGTATTCGGTCGCAATTCGGCAGGGGAATCGTCCGATGAAGGCGAATCTCAAACGGCGGTTGGGGTTTGGTTAGCGAATTGCTTCTTTAATGGTGATCTGAATCGGGCAAATGTCCAAAATGACATTTAACGCGGAATATGTTTCCAGGCCATCTGTTCTGCCCCAGTATCCTCTGGATCGATCGTCTTTGCGGAATACCAGTTTGCTGCCGGAACCGCTGCCCCCGGCGCCAAGGGTGAACGCGATGCCTGTGGCCTCGTTAGCCGTATTGTCGATCAGCCCCTGGGTGACCAGCGTGAAGGCCGCGTCCCTGTAGAATATGTCGGTGGTGAGAATGGATTCCTTGTAGTATTCTTTCCCCGGCTCTATGGGCTTTCGCGCCGGATGGATCGAAAAGGCTTTGGTCTTTGTATTGTAGGAGTCTCCATTCCCCAGGTAATGCAGGCGGATGCCGGAAGCGAAGACTCCATCCTCTGCGAGCCGGTGTTTGGCTTGCGAAATGTCCATCATGAACACGCCGGAGCTGCCGGTAACCTCCAACATGTCGCCCTGCGCCAGTATGGCTGTGTCTTCGTCGATTCCGAAGCCCAACGAGACATTTTCGAGAGTGAGGAGCGCCGCTATTAAGCGCCCCAACCTGCCCCGTTTGATAAAATGTTGATCCACCAGGCCGTGGCTGAAGAATCCCATCCCGGGCTTCATCGGTACAGGGGAAGAATCGGATGTCTGTTTGCCGTCTTCATTTCGTCTGGGGCCCAGTGCGGAGACGCTGAGCCCGCCGATGAGCATCGGGTCGCTCATTATGGCTGCTCCGGCGCTGGTGCCGCCGATCACCCCGCCCCGGCGGTACACGTCGCGTATGGCTGTCAAGAGCGGACTGTCGTTTCCCTCTTTGTCTTTTAATGTGATCCGGTATCTCATCTTGTCCCCGCCCACAAAAAACACAGCGGTGACGTGGGTCAACGATTCGGCTACATCTTGCTTCCAGGCGTTGTGGGCCCACTGGGACTCGTCGGTCTCTTTGCTGGCTGGATCGTCCAGAAGCGCCAGTGGAACGATCTGGATTTGCCGTTTGCTGACGCCGTAGCGGATGAAGTCTTTCATGTACGTTTGGCCGGTTTGGACCGGAGTGGCGCTGGCCGCCGGAATGATGGCGATATGAATGGCGCGCTTGCCGCCGCCCAGACGGATGAATGATTGGTAGACCGCCTGATTGCCGGGATCCAGCGCGCCGCCGATGATCACCAGGCTACCGCCGGCCGGGTCCCGTCCGGTTACAGGAATACTGAGCAATATCAGTAGGATCGATAGCAATTGGCAGATTTTCATCTTGTCCTTCTATTCCAGGATCAACTCCAATGGGCCAGTACTGGCCAGACCAACAGGGATAACGAGATCACCACGAATGCGATCTGCAACGGGTAGTTCCATTTGAACCAACGTTCGTACGGGATGCGGGCCATGGCCAGGGTTCCCACGGTCACGCCGGAGGTGGGAATGATCATGTTGGTGAATCCGTCTCCCAATTGGTACGCCAATACCGCGGTTTGCCGGGTGATGCCCGACAGGTCGGCCAATGGTCCCATGAGTGGCATGGTGAGGGCCGCTTTGGTAGATCCCGAAGGGATGAAAAAGTTAACCGTCAATTGAAAGAAGTATTGAACGTCTGCCGCCAGGAGTTTGGGAAGGCCCGCTGTGGCGGAGGCCATTCCGTGCAAGATGGTGTCCATCACTCCGCCGTCCTCCAATATCACCACGATGCCCGCTGCGAACGCGACAACCAGAGCCGCGCCTGCGATATCTTTGCAGCCGGCGATGAAGGACTTCGCCAATTGGTTTGGTCCTTGCCCAGAGACAATGCCCGCTATCAGTCCCATCGCAAAGAACAATCCGCCCAATTCCTGGATGTACCATTGCCAGAGAATGACTCCCAAAATCATGAACACGATGCCAAGCAGCAATACAATCAAGCTGGCTCCGTGACGCCAGGTGAATACGGCGGTGGCCGTCTGCTGTTCTTCGATCTCTTTGCGCCTCTGCTGGTCGAGGTCGTACATAATCGAACGTTTGGGATCTTTTTTGATGCGGGAGGCATAGACCATCACCCAGGCAATCGTGAAGGCGGTAACCAGGAACCAGACCAAAATCCGGTATCCCATGCCCGAAAGAGGCTGAACTCCCGCCAGTCCCTGGGCAATCTGCAAGGTGAAGGGATTGAAAAACGCGCCGGCGAATCCCACTCCCGCCGCCAGGAAAGAGAGGCTCACTCCCACCAGGGAATCGTACCCGAACGCCAGAGCCATGGGGACAAATATCAGCGCGAATGGCATGGCCTCCTCGCACATGCCGAAGGCGGCTCCAAAAAACGAGAACAAGGTCATCACGATGGGGATGATCAGGATCTCCTTGCCTTTCAGTACCTTTACCAGATACTGGATCCCCGCCATGATGGCGCCGGTTTCGTTCAACATGAAGAAGGCGCCGCCCACGATAAAGATGAATACGATAATATCCGCCAGTCTCAAAAAGCCTTTGATTGGGGCTGTGAAGATCTGGATGGATTGAGGATGGGATTCTGTATTGTGATAGGTTCCGTCTACCAATACCGTACGCACGGTACTGCCCACTTTTTCCTGTTTTCGTTCATATGCGCCTCCCTTCAAAAACCAGGTGGAGACGGCCGCGATAATGATCAAAAAGAACATGATGGCAAACACGTTCGGTACTTTTTTCATAATGACCTCCATTTGCAGTAATGTTTATTATAAATGAATTGCAATTATGGTTCAAACGTTGATATCCGTCCCGCGGAATTTATAGAGGATAGACTACTATTTTTTCTAAGTCAACCGCGAAACTTTATGTTTTGGTTGGTTTCTGGTAGTATGGAACCTGTATGACAATGGATATCCACTTTCAATTACATGGCGTCAGAAAATATTACAGGCAACCGGATGGGTTGTTCCGCAAGAAAAAAGTGCCGGTGTTGGATGGCCTGGAGCTGGAGCTTCACCATCACTGTATCAACGCTGTGGTTGGGCCTTCGGGGGCGGGAAAATCCACGCTGGCGCGGATATTGATGAGGCTGGAAGATTGGGATGAGGGCGATATTTTTTGCGGCGGCAAGCCGATTCGCACTCTTTCCAAAAAAGACTATTGGCGCGAGCATCGCATCATGTTTCAGAATCCCTACTCCGCGGTGAATCCGGGTTTTGATGTGTTTAATATCATCGGCGAGCCGTTGAAAATTGCGGGCGCCGGCCCAGATGCCGTCATGCGGCGAGTAGAAGAATTGTCGCATCTGCTGGGAATTCATGAATCGCTTATGCGCCGGTACCCGGATCAGGTATCCGGAGGAGAATTGCAGCGGGTGGCCCTGGCCCGGACGTTATCCACCGAACCGAGCTTCGTGATCCTCGACGAACCCTTCTCGTCTCTGGACGAAATCATGGCCGACCGCCTGGCGCGGGAATTCAAGGCAATATTCAGGCAACTGGCCATCGGCGTTCTTTTCATCTCCCACCACAACCGGCGGGTCCGTTTTATGGCGGACCGCGTGACGGAATTGTCCAGAGGAAAAAGAATGGGGATATACAACGGATTTTAGCCGGCGGCAGTGATGGTTTTTTTGCGCAATAGGCCGACTACGATGCCGGTGATGCCGGCGTTTTCCTCGTTGAGCAGCATAGAACCGTGATCGAACCTTTCATCGATCAACCGGATTTTTTTACCTTCCCGGGCAAATTGTTTGACGGCGGTCGCCTCATCGATCTGAACCACAACGATATCTTTGTTGTTGGCTGAATTCTGCCGGCGCGTCACCGCCAGGTCGCCGTTTTTGATTCCGGCCTCTTTCATGCCGTCACCCTCCACCGGGACAATGAAAAAATCCCCACTCTTGAACCATTCCGCCGGCAGGAAGAATAGATCGTCTCCTCGCGGACCTGGGCCTATCTGGATCCCCGCCAGCTCTTCCCTGGGGAAGCGGTAATGCTCGCCGGTCTCTTCCAGGGTGGCTTCCAACTCGGCGGGATCGTTCTCATCCAGTGTGATTTCATAATGCAAATCCCGTTTGAAATCTGAAAACATAAATGTACTGCGGCGGGTCCACATGGTTTGCGGGTCGAAGGGCGGGATATCATCCATCGCTTCCATGCGGCGATTGAATATCATGATGCCGTTGCCGTCGGTGATGACGCCGAATTGGCATGACGAGCGCCGGCTCATCTCCAATTTTAATGTTTGAATATTGTTTTCCGGCCCAGAGCCGTAGCTTCCCACCAGAATAAAAATAGTGGGGATTTTCCGGTCGTATTTATAGATAGAGACAACGATCACAGGAGCGTTCTCTTCGATCTCCAGTAGTTCTTCGGGATACTGGTAGCGGGCGGTCAATTCGTTCAAAAACCATTGTCGCACCCGTTCCACCGGTTCGTGCGGTTTTTTGAGCTTGTCCCCGAAGAGGTATCTCTCGATGGGAAGGGTGAGATAGCGCCGGCAGCGGCAACCGGGCTCGATGGCCAGGAGTTCAGGGTCGATGGCGGCGATAAAGGGCGATGGCCGCTGGCTGGATAGCAGGTAGAGGAATTCTGTCGCGCGGGTCATCCCCACGTACAAGAGCTTGCGCTCTACTACCTCTTCTTCCAGCCGTGTTTGTTTCCGGGAATAGGATAGATGGGGAATCACACCATTGTCCAAACCAATAATGATCACCGCTCTGAATTCGATCCCCTTGACCGAATGGATGGTGGAGAGTTTCACCCCGCCGGCCGCGAAGTCCGCCTCGTACCGGTTGATGGGATTGTAGGGAATCCCGCGCTCTTCCAGTTTCTGTTGCAAGCTATTTAATTGATTGTTGAACCGGGCGATGACTACGATGTCTTCGAGGGGGATCTCCGCCAGGCGGGTGTGCAATTGGCGGACGACATACAGGGCCTGGGCTTCTTCGCCGTTCAGCATTTTATATATCGGGATGGGGCCTTGCTTATCGATGAGATGGGGCTCGACGAAATGTTCGTCGAACACGATCTCGGGAGTGTCGTCAATCAAACTGAAGGCGGCGCGGGTGATTTGTTCGGTGGTGCGGTAGTTTTTGCTCAAGATCTGGGACTTACCCGTCATATCGAAGCCCGCGCTCTTGAAGCTGCGACCCTTTCCCAACCACGAATGGGTGTAGATGCTCTGGCTGGTGTCAGCGATGAACACAAAACTGGAATACTCTTTTTCGA
Organism: Candidatus Aminicenantota bacterium; assembly: GCA_024644125.1. Taxonomy (GTDB): domain Bacteria; phylum Acidobacteriota; class Aminicenantia; order UBA2199; family UBA2199; genus JAHELQ01. Next base: position 8,811 of record JAHELQ010000146.1, read on the forward strand.
GATAGAGCTCTTTGAGAAAGGCCAATTGCACCCGGGTGAGATCCTGGCTTTCGTCGGCGATGATATGGGTGTAACGTCGGCGTTTGTGTGTTTTGACATGTTCCAACGCGTAGAGCGCCATGTCGTAATAGTCGATGAAGCCCTGCCGCCGCATTCTGGCGTTGTAGTAACACATCAACTGGAAGATGGCCTGGCGGGTGTCTGAGTGCTTGCGGAGTTTTTGAGTCCGCTCTTCCTCCTTGCCCAACAAAACCCCCAGCCGGTCGGCGTCCTGATACTCTTCCAGGGTCATGTAATTGCAGGCTTTGATCCAGCGGATCTCCTCAAAAAGAAATGCTTTGTTGCGCTTGTCCAGAATGCGGATGCCGGGGAATTCCTTCCTCAACTCATCCACCCCTTCCACCATGATCCGGTAACATTGCTGTTGGGATAAGCCCAGATTGTGTTTCGACTTGTGTTGCCGCGACCATTCGCGGAAACTGTCGTGGATGATGCTGTCGATGGTTTTGATCTCCAATTTTTTGGCCGCTTTCCGCTCCCCTGTAATCTGCTTGTGCAAGTACGAGACATAATGGGTGAGTGTCTTGTTGAAGGTAACGAAGAGCACGCCGTCGTCCGGCTCCGGGCAGAAGTTGTTCACTAAAAACGGGATGCGGTAGATTCCCACCGAGGTTTTCCCGCTTCCGGCGATTCCTTTGATCAGGCTATGACCGTTAGGCTTGTGAAAGGCGATTTTTTCCTGCTCCTCGTTTAACTTCATGACTGATGACTATAGTAAATTTTCAAATCTCTGTCAATGTCCCGACCGGGACGCGAATTTGACATTATTGCCCGGATTCTTATCACGCCTGCGATCGCACTCCCACCGTCTAATTGAATGTCCAGCTTTAGTCGGCACCCTGCGCCGGTTGATCCTTCCCAAATGATCCAGGTATCGTTCTGTGGAAAGACTGATGATGAGGGAAGGATCAATGGTTTTAATTTTCAAAAAAAATTTCATTGTGCTATACTCATACCGTTAAAAAAGGAGAAATACTAGATGAACACCAATTATTTGATCCTATCCTGCGATGGCGGCGGTATCAGAGGATTGATTACCGCATTGTTGATTCAGGACCTCAACAATAGTTTTGACATTCTCGACAAAGTTGATCTATTCGCCGGGACATCCACCGGCGGACTGTTGTCCGTGGCGTTGGGAAACGAAGTCCCCATCGAAAAGCTCATCGAGATGTACATGACCAAAGGGGCGGACATATTCGCGCCCTACAAACCGGAAAAAAGGACCCATTCCATTTTGAAAAAAGCTGTGGAGGAAATCGAGTACTCGATACTTCCTTCCTGGTTGACCCATGTGAAATACGACAATACCGGGCTTGCGAACATTTTGTCGCAATTTTACACCGACGGTCTGACATTGGCGGATTTGAAACGGTATGTGTTCGCCACCACATTCCAGCTATTCAACCCCGAAATGGCCCGCTGGCTGCCGATTTATATGTCCAATTTGCCGAAATCCCCAACCGCCGATGTCACGGCGTTGGACGCTTCCTTATGCACTAGCGCGGCTCCTCTCTATTTCCCTCCCCACAAAGCGTCCGCCACTTCCGGCTATTGTGTGGATGGAGGTGTGTTTGCCAACAATCCGTCGTTGTTTGCGTTTACCACTGTGATGGGCTCGGGAATTCTCGCCCAACAGAATAAAAACTTCGACAATATCCGCGTCCTGTCGTTGGGCACCGGAATCACCAAATCGGGAATCCCCGAATCCCGCGTCGATCAGATCGGTCCCCTCAATTACGGCGCCATCGCCTGGTTATTTCCTCTTGGATTCCCCCCCACACCGTCGTTTCCGTTATTGGAAATTTTGATGGACGGTTCCATGGAGGTGGATACCGCCCAATGTAGCCAGGTGCTGGGTAAGCAATTCAACCGGGGCAACGTCGTA
>JAHELQ010000657.1 GCA_024644125.1 Candidatus Aminicenantota bacterium
CTTTTGCTCGCGTCCTTTCAGATTTCAATCTTCCGCCGGAGGAGGTTCTCCATGTGGGCGACAGTATCGAGGATGATTGCTTCGGAGCCCGGAACGCCGGGATGGAAACCCTCCTGCTCGACCGCAATGGAGATCGGGAAGACGAATTTCCCGGTATCCCCATCATCCGTTCGTTGGCTGAAATTTTAGCCGAATAGACACTCGACATGAAATCCGCGAAATTAGGACAAAATTTTTTGGTGAACCGGTCGCTGGCACAAAAAATCGCCGAAGCCGCCCTTCCGGTAGAAGGTCCTCTCGTGGAAATAGGCCCCGGTAAAGGAATTCTCACCGAGTCGCTGCTCAACAACCTATCGGCAGCTTCCCATCCGCGCCTCACGGCAATTGAGATCGATAATCACCTGGCAGATAAACTTCAGGAGAGGTTCCCCGAAGACCTGGATATTATCCGCCAGGATGTATTGAAGCTCCGGCTCTACGAAGTTTTCCCGGAGCTAAGAGTGGATCTGGTGGGGAATATACCGTACTATATCTCAAAAGATCTTGGCGATTGGCTCATCGCCAACCATTCCTGTATAAACAAGGGTGTGTTCATGTTGCAGAAAGAATTCGTGGACAAGTTGATCAGAATGAAACAGAGCCCCCAATCCCTTATGTTCGACTACCTCTTCCAGAGCCGAATCCTTTTCGATGTCAGCCCCGGTTCCTTCAATCCCCCCCCAAAGGTTACATCATCCGTGTTCAGGTTCGTTCACCGCCCCTCGGCTCCCGCAGAAGGCATCGATATCATCTCTTTCTACCGCCTCCTCAAGATCTCCTTTCAGAACCGCCGCAAAACAATCCTCAACAACCTATCTCCAGGTTACCCCAAGCAAACCGTCTTCGCTACTCTGACCTCCCTGGACATCCCCCCAACCATCCGCGCCGAACAGCTCTCGCTTCAAAATTTCCTGGAGTTGTACCTCAATCTAAAAGGCGACTAAATCATCCGCATCACGGTTGAGCGAGTGTTTTTCCCTCATTGAGTTGCTGCTCCAATCTCCCGGTGGCCGAGTTCCTTTCGTCGAATGACGCGAGCCATTGCCGGTGTTCGACCGAAATCGGCTCGTTAACAGCTTCGATGAATTTTTGAAGGACTTCGAGATCGCCGGCTTCCAATTTTTCTCTTACGTCATCGATATACTGTTTGATTCTTTCCAAAGCGGATTGAGTTCTCTTATATCGTTCAGCATTTCTTCTGTGCTGATTTACGGATTCGGTGTTAAGCCACGAATTCGCCAGCGACTGGAGGAAGAGAGAGAAAATTGCAAATGCTGTAAGTTTGAAGTTTTGGCATGCGCCTGCGGCTCCGATAACTACATTCAAGAGCATAACGCAGCCCAAACTGTATATGCTCCTATTCAAATATTTCCGTGCGTCTCTTTCATGGTCTTTACTTCGTATTTTGTAGTACGCGATTTGAACATCCAGTTGGAAACGGCGAAAATATTCAAACTTAAACAAATTCTCTTTGGGTGATGAGGTCGGCGTAGATTGTGCTTCTGAAATTCTATAAAAATATGCGAGCCTTTTGGATTCGGCTATCGCGCGAAATTCCATCCACTTTTCCAATAATTTCCAATATTGGATTTTGTTGAGGCAAATACTTGCGAATCCCGCCGCAACGGCACTGGCGAATGCAATGGCCAGAATTGGGATCTGGGTGCCGGTTTTTTCAAGTGTGGCAAAGCCGGGCCAAATTGATTTTAGAACGGCAGGCCAAATGGCCGAGATGGCCAATGCGGCACTAAGAGCGGTTGTCCAGAGCGATGCCCTTCGGGCGTATTTCGATTGCTTTTTGAAATCCTCCTGTGCCCGGACTGCGTCATCGTCCGCTTCGACATATTCTACTGCCGCGTTTTTGATCTCGATCCTGTTCAATATCGCTGCCAGCTCAGGGGCTTTGTCTTTGTATTCTAGAGCGTGGCCGATGGGGTTAATGACATAGTCGTCTCGCTCATTGGTTCCGATGGCTTCGATAGCGTCGGTGATTAGTTGTTTGTTTGGCATTTGGGTTTCCCTCTCTTTGAACAAAAAAACGCTTTACGTTTTTTTTGATATAAAAGCTGAAATTTCCAGGCGTTTTTCACCTCCGAACACATCCTGAAAAACCATTAAATCATAGTGCAATTTTATAGTCAATGAATAAATTCCAAAAAGACGCGATGGAGAAATGGGCAGCTAAGATAGTGATCTTCCAGCAGCGCAACTGGGATTCGCGGAGCTCTGGCTCTGGCTTTCAGGAGTTGGATCTCTGCCATCAGGAGTGATGATGGTGTGTCGCTGTCCGTTAATTCTGGTTTTGCCATGGTTATACCCGTTTGTGTGACGGCAACTTGTGCTTTTGCCTCCGCAGAGCCTGCTTGCCGATAGGACGTATGTACTCGCGTCATGGAAACACTCGCCTATGTGGCAGTTAGTGACGTTCTTGCGGAGGATGCCCTTGCTGCCGTGACGGATGCGGAAGCTTTTGTTCTGGAAGCTGCCATACTCATTCCCGAGGCCGTAGCGTTTGTCGCGGACGCCGGTTTGCCTGTGGCGATGGCAAATACATTCGCTACAGTTGCCGATGATTTCATCGGAGAAGAAGGACAATCTGTCCCATTTGCCAATGATTTCATTGTCGCCGCACATCCGGCCGGAAGATCCGCTGAAGCATCGTCTCATCTTTCACTCCAAATTAGACGTTAAGCCGATGAATTAGCGTTTGACGCCGATTCCGATTCCTTTAATCAACCTGTCCCCTCCCTCCTCACCTGTGCCGCCCCGGTGAGACGCGCGATTTTTCGTCGAACGGCAATATGGGAACCTGGCGTGCATCCGCCCTGTAAACGGAGGATGGCGGGATCGAG
>JAHELQ010000658.1 GCA_024644125.1 Candidatus Aminicenantota bacterium
AGGGCCACAACTCTATCCTCCGCTTCAGCGAAGATCTCCTGCTTCAAGGATTCACAATCTTCGGCAAGCGAATGGCAATCGATCCAGGTGACAACCACCGATGGATACTCGGCGGGAATCACCCGCGCAGGGCCCGTCGCCAGAGCGCCGGCGGGATTGGTCGCTTCCTCGCCGGCGACACTGTGAGCGCCCGAAGTGACCATCCAGATCTTCAAGGACAACTCATGATCGACAGCGGCGAAGGCCTGGATCAAATAAACCAGGCTATAAAAATTCACATTGATGTCATATTCGATGCGGTCGATGCACGGCTGCCCCGCCGGGCTGTCGATATTCCAGAGATGCGCCACCCGTATTGGACCGGTAAAATGTCCACGGCACTCAGAGACCAGCCTCTCGTAATGATCGCGGTTCCCCGGATCGAGTTGGAAGCCCGACTGGAAATCGCCGCTAAAATTCGCGCCGACGCGCGCTTCCACAACCTGCCCGCCGGATTCCCTCACGTATCGGAGCAACGGCTCATCGCTCCCACTTGAAAGAATCAACCAGCAAGTACCGGCAAGGTCACGCCGTTCCGGGCCTTTGTCGAGAGGCGCATCGTCCCATCCGGCCCAATGGAGCCAGCCGTCGGTGGCGAACGGTTTGACGTTGCCGCCGGGAAGAGACTCCGCCCAATAACGTTGCCGCTTGAAGGGATAGGTGGGCAAAGAAATAGAGCGGCCAGTATCGCGCAAGTTGAACGCCTGCCAATCAACCGGAAGGCCGTGGAGCCAGAGCTTCCCTATCTGCCCATAAAAGAACCGGTCCTGCTCCATGTTGTCCTGGGGATGTTTCACCAATTGGACCGCGGGATATTTATGGTTAATTCTCGGATGACGTACCGCAAACGTGGTCAATGTCCTGCCTGGCCCCACCTCGATAAAGAGGGGATTTTCCATATTCGCCAATGTTTCCAGCCCAGCGGACCAACGCACCGGTTCCCGTAGATGAGCCGCCCAATAAGCGGGATCGACGGCGCGTTCCGGCGTGATGAGCCGCCCCGTCACATTGGATATAAAAGGAATCACCGGCGGATGAAGCTCTGCCCCCTCTAGCTCCCGAGCGAAGGCTTCCATCGCCGGCTCCATCATCGGCGAATGAAAGGCGTGCGATGTTTGTAGGGGACGGCACACGATCCCGCGCTTCTCCAAAAGACTTGCCAACCGCTGAATTTCCGGCGATTCCCCCGAAATCACACACATCCCCGGCGTGTTCACCGCGGCGATGGAGACTTGCAGGACATCTTCCAACAAAAACCGCGTCTGGTCTTCAGGCGCTTGAACAGCCAGCATGGAACCTTCCGGCATCGCTTGCATCAACCTCCCCCGCGCCGCCACCAATCGCAACGCCTCATCCAGCCGCATCACTCCCGCCAGACACGCGGCGGTATACTCGCCGATGCTGTGCCCCATCATGACCGATGGCCCGATGCCCCATTCCATCAGCAAGCGCGCCAGAGAATATTCAAACGCGAACAGCAACGGTTGAGCCGCCTCTGTCCGCAGCAATCGTCCATCCCACGCTTCACGGAAATTCACCGGCGAATAGCGCTTCAAAATCTCAAAACAACGATCCATACTTCGCCGGAAGATTGGTTCGTCCCGGTAGAGTTCCCGCCCCATGCCTCCATATTGCGCTCCCTGCCCGGGAAACAAAAACACACAGGCGCGCTCCGTCTCTTCCACAGCCGCGATTCCGGCTAAAAGCTCATCTTCCTTCGACAACATATCGATGGCTTCTTCGCGGTCAGCGGCCACTCCGGCCCAGCGGCGCGAAAAAAAACGCCGCCCTGTTTGCAAAGTATGACAGACATCCTGAAGCGACGCCTCCTTCCTGCGCCGCAAATATATCGCCGTGTTCTCCGCTATGGAGGCCAATGCCTCTTCATCTTTGGCGGATAAAAGAAGAATCCGATGCTTTCTCGAAGACACGCCGCCTTCGCTCTCACGCAACTGCGTCTGCAGCGCTTCTTGCAGCAGCACATGGGCATTGGTCCCGCCGATTCCGAATGAACTGACAGCCGCCCGCCGCGGCGCGTCGCCGTCCCGCCAATCCCGCAATCGCGTATTGACATAAAACGGAGTCCGTTCAAAGCCAATGGCGGGATTGGGTTTTGTCACGTTCAAGCCTGGAGGAATCTTCCCCTCCCGTAACGCCAATACCGCTTTGATCAATCCCGCCACGCCAGCGGCTGCGTCCAGGTGTCCGATGGCGCTCTTTACCGACCCGATGGCGCATCGCCCCATCGCTCCCATCGGATACGCGGACGCCAGGCCTTCGATTTCCACCGGATCCCCCAGTTTTGTACCTGTGCCATGCGCCTCGATGTAACCGATCGAGGCGGGATCGATTCCCGCAACCTCGATCGCCTGTCGTATAACCTCAGCCTGTCCCTCGATACTGGGGGCCGTAAACCCCACTTTCCGGTTTCCGTCGTTGTTGACGGCGGAGCCTTGAATGACGGCGATCACATGATAACGACGGTGATCCACGGCTTCCATACGCATCAGGGCCACCAATCCTCCGCCGTTCCCCCCGACAGTGCCGGAGGCGTCCCGGTCGAACGCGCGGCAATGCCCGTCGGGAGAACGCACCATGCCATCTTCGTACCGATAACCCGCCTGATCTTCCAGAGTGAAGGACACTCCTCCGGCTAGCGCCAATTCCGCCCGTCCGCTGATCAATGCCTGACAGGCAGTGTCAATCGCCACCAACGAGGTGGAGCACGCGGTCTGAATAGTCATGGCCGGACCGCGCAAATTCAATCGAGACGCCACTCTGGTGGCCAGAAAATCTCGGTCGCCCAAACTCCAGGCCCCCAGCCATTGCGAATGGCTCTGCGCCC
>JAHELQ010000659.1 GCA_024644125.1 Candidatus Aminicenantota bacterium
TCCGGCGGCAACCCATCGATCAACACCACGGCCGCCGCTCCATTGCCCGCCGCTTCCAATTGCCGGGCCATCTCGAACGCGATAGTGGCCCCCAACGACCAACCGGCGATTACCGTCTTCTCTGAAATAGGAGAGTGCCGCCTTACATAGAGCCGGGCCAACGCCTCGATCTCCAGCGTTTGACAATCAAACTCCGCCGCCGGAGCGGGGACGCCACGACACACGATACCGGAATCGACCGCCCGCGCGAGCTCCGCGTAGCCCTCGACGCCGCCTGTACCGTCATGCACCAGAAGGATGTCCGGGGCATTCCGCCGGTTCACGCACCCCGCCAAACCGCGAATGGTGGGATGGGAAAACACATCCAGCAACGCGACATCGAGCCCCAAATCCCGTTTCAAACGGGAGACCAGCGCTGCGGCCGTGAGCGAATGCCCTCCGATAGAAAAAAAGTCCGAATCGCGGCCGATAACCTCTTCCCCAATGGCCAACACAGCGCTCCACAGCCGGCGTAACGCCAGTTCGAGCGGATCCGTCGGAACATCCACCCGCTCTATCCCGGCGTCCACTATAGGCGGGGGCAACAAACGCCGGGCTATTTTCCCGCTGCCAGTACGGGGAAGACTCTCCAGCGCGGTAAAATATGAGGGCGCCATATACGCCGGTAACATTTCGACAATAAAGTCCTTCAACTGCCGCTGATCCGGCGTTTCACCAGCCGCGGGGACATAATAGGCGGCGATGGCCGGATCCTTACCGCCCCGTTCCACCACGGTCACAGCCGCCGCCTGGATGGAAGGATGCCCTGCCAGCCGGTTCTCGATCTCTCCCAATTCGACTCGGAAGCCGCGAATCTTCACCTGATGATCCATACGACCCAAATAATCCACATCGCCGCTCCAGCGCCACCGGCACAAATCCCCGCTCCGGTACGCCCGGCCACCGGCGACGAACGGATCATCGCAAAACCGCCCATGCGTCATGTCCGGCCGGTTCAAATAGCCGCGCCCCACGCCAACGCCGCCAATGAGAAGTTCGCCTGCCGACAGGGGCGGTACAAGACTGCAACCGCCGTCCGGTTCCACAATATAATGAAACACATTGTCCACAGGCGCGCCGATAGGGACAGGCCCGGTTTCCGGTTCCGGCGGAAGAATATATGCGGTTGCGTAGATGGTTGTCTCGGTCGGCCCGCAAAAATTGGCGACAGTCGCATCCAGACCGCTGCGCAACACAGCGCCCGCCAGATCGCGGGTAAACTCCTCGCCCCCCGCCAGCACATAGGCCAGCGACCGGAGCCGAGCCATATCTTCCTCTTCCAGGCAATCGAGAAACACCTTCAACATAGAGGGGACAAAATCGATGTGAGTGACCCGCTCCCTCCCCACCGCCCGCGCGATGAGGCCGGGATCTCTTTCGTCCCCCTGGGGCAATATGGCAATTTTTCCCGCTCCCATAATCCAACCGAACAACTCGCTCACCGACACATCGAACATACAATTGGTCTTGAATAAAAACACGCCGTGCCCCCCCATGGGAAACACACGCTCCAGATAACGCATCACATTAAAAACGCCTCGGTTCTCCACCAACACCCCTTTGGGAGTCCCGGTGGAACCGGAGGTATACAGAACATAAAACAAATCGCCGGGTCCATGCGCTACAGGCGGCGAACAGGGAGTCGAACCTTCGTATATCCGCGTATCTTCAACATCCAGCACAAGTGCATCCCCATCTTTTTTTTCCTCGCATCCAACCTTGAGCGAAAGTCTAGCGCCGCTGTCCCGCAAAATGAACCGTGTCCGCTCTCGAGGATTCTCGGGCGCCAACGCCAGATACGCGCCACCGGCGGCGATGACGGCAAGAATTGCGATCACCATCGCGGGACTGCGCTCCATGTGCACCGCCACGATCGAGTCAGGCTTCGTTCCATGCCGCCGCAACACAGCGGCCAATCGTAGCGCCCGTCGATTCAACTCTTCATAAGAGAGTTGAACGCCCCCTCCGCTGAGAGCCGCGCGATCGGGCCGCACCTGCGCCTGGAGGTAAAGCTCCCACGCCATGGACAACCGCCCTGGAAGCTCCTTCTCAGTCCGGTTAAACCGGCGAAGAACCAAATCCCGCTCTTCCGGCCCCATGAGCTCTATCTCCTGAAGCTGCAATTCCGGCTCCGCGGCCGCCTGCCGGATCACGTTCCTGAAATATCCGGCCAACGCGTCGATGGAGCGCGCCCGAAACAGCCTGCTACGATACTCGAATCCCAGCGACAATTCCTCGCCCTCATCCACCACAAACAGGCTGAGATCGAATTTGGCGATCCCCGGCCGGTGTGTCCCCGGCTTCAGGTTGAAGGCGACCCCATGCGCGCCGCTTTCCAATACGTTGAGCACAACGTCGAATAGAGGATTGCGCCCGGTATCCCTTGGAATATCCAGCAATTCGACCAACTCATCGAATTGCAGATCCTGGTTCTCGAACGCGACCAGGGCACCGGATGTGACCGTCGCCAAAAACTCCCGCCAAAGCGAGCGCCGCTCCGGCTTGAACCGCAACGGCAACATATTGACAAACATCCCCACAATCCCTTGCAACTCAGCCTGTCTCCGCCCCGCCGCCGGGACACCCACTACAATATCCTCCTGCCGGGAAAGTTTCGCCAGCACTACCTGAAACACCGCCAACACAGTCATAAAAACAGTTCCGCCGGATTGGCGGGCCATTCGCCTCAAAAGAGCCGCCTCTTCCTCAGTCAGGCGGAAGCCCGCAGTCGCTCCCTGGTACTCCGACACCGGAGGCCGGGGGAAATCGGCGGGCAATTCCAACACCGGAGGCAAACCTTCGTAGACGCCCCGCCAGAATTCCTCCTGCAG
>JAHELQ010000660.1:0-1743 GCA_024644125.1 Candidatus Aminicenantota bacterium
CAACGGTTCGCCCCCCACCACGATTTTTTTCAGCGACGAAGGGATGAACGCCAACCGCTTCATAAGCTTCAAATGGGAGGGGGTCACCTTCATGGCCTGAACGCGATTGTCCCGCACCACCCGTTCCAACGGCATTCCCTCGCCTTCTTGGGGATAAATGAACAATGTGTTGCCCGTCAATAGCGGCACATACAGGGAAGTGACGGTCAAGTCGAAGGTCAGCGAGGTAAAGAGCGGCCAATGACATGTTTCCCCGTCAACATAGGTCTTGCAGGCCCAGGATAGATAATTCACCACTCCGCTCTCCTTCACTAACACACCCTTGGCCGTGCCGGTGGAGCCGGAAGTATAAATGCAATAGGCGACCCGTTTGGCGGCGACGTCGATTCCTCGGAGATCGCCTACGTTTCCGGCCATGTCCTTCGTGAACGCGCCCACCACCTCGCCATCGAATTCGACCCCCTCCGGCAACGGTTTGCCGCCGCTAACCAACAGGCGCATCCCGCTATCGGCCATCATGAAATCAAGGCGAGCCGCCGGATATTCGAAATCCAGCGGCACATACCCGGCCCCGGTCCGCAATATGGCCAACAGCCAGGCCGGCGTGTCAATGGTATAATCCGCCGAAATCCCCACCAGGGAGCTGGGGCCAACCCCTTTTTGGCGGAGAAACGCCGCCATTCCCTCCACCCGGGAACAGAGTTCCCGGTAGGTGCGGCTCCGGTCGGCGCACACGACGGCGGCGGCATCGGCGGAGGCGACCGCTTGTTCGCTGAACAGATCCCAGAGGGAATGGCCGGCCCCCTCGAAGTTGCCGCCGCCGTTCAGTATCTCCAACAGACGGATCTCCATATCCGGGGACAATAAGCTGACGGATTTGAGCTCAATATCATGGTTGCCCAGGACAGCGGCCAACACTTGTTCGAAGTATTTCCTCAGCAGGCCGGCGGTGTGGGAGGTGAACAGGGCGGTGCAATAACCCAGCGAGAAACGTAGACAGTCGTGCTTTTCCACCGCTGTCAATGTCATATCGAATTTCAACGTGCGGTTTTTCCAATTGAAGGGCTCCATTCTCAAACCCGGAATATAGACATCCGGAACTCCCGCGGGTTTTTCGTCGTAGGCGTTGTATTCGAACGTGACGTCGAACAACGGATTGCGACTCACATCCCGCTGCAACGCCAATTGTCCCACCAACTCCTCGAAGGGGAAGTCCTCATTGTCAAAGGCCTGGACCGTGGTTTCCCGCACCTGGGCCAACAATTGGCGGAACGTCTTGTTCCCGGCTGGAAATCCCTGGAGCGCCAGGGTGTTGACAAAGAGTCCGGCCACACACTGGATGTCCGCGTGCCTGCGGCCCGCCACCGGCGTTCCGGCCACCACCCGCTCCTGCCCGGTGATTTTGGACAAGAAGACATAATAGACCGTCAACAATAAAATATACATGGTGACATCTTCTTGTTGGGCCAGCCGGATCAGGGTCTGATGGTTATCCCCCTCCACCTGGAAGTTTATGCTATCCCCCTCGAAGGATTGCACCGCCGGGCGGGGGAAATCCAGAGGCAACGCCAGCTCCGGAGGAATGTCGCGGAACTGGTTCAGCCAAAATTCCCGCTGCCGGTTGATTTCATCGCCGCCCCCCTGCTGCCACAGAACGTAATCCTTGTAGTGCAATGTGATGTCCGGCAGCGCCTCACCGGCGTAGAGAGCCATGCCCTCCTTCATGAAGACCATCATGGTGAT
>JAHELQ010000660.1:1753-2868 GCA_024644125.1 Candidatus Aminicenantota bacterium
GGCGACAATGTGGTGAATATCCATCAGCAGTACATGATGGTCGTCCGCCAGACGGATCAATCCCGCCCGCAAGAGAGGGGCGGCAGTCAGATCGAATGTATGGGCGAATCCGCCGACAATGGCGGCGGCCTCTGGCTCATCCACATAATCGCCGTCAGTGGCGGAAATGAGTTGGAGAGAAAAATCCACCCGATCCGCCACCTTCTGGCAGGGTTCGCCCTCGATCATGTGAAACGACGTCCTCAAGGCTTCATGTCGCGCCACCAACCGCTGAAAGGCGGTTTCCAGTTTGCCGGCGTCCAATGGGCCCCGCAATTGGAAGGCTGAGGTGATATTGTAGGCGGTGAGATTGTTCTCGAATCGCTGCAACACAAACAGCCGCTTTTGCTGGGAAGATAGAGGGTAGTACGGTCTGGCTCGCACCGGCTCGATGGGCACGAATCGATCTGTGTCCCGATTATCCAGCAGGGAGGCCAAACCCGCGATGGTGGCGTGCTGAAATATCTCCGCCACAGAGATCCTGACGGCGAATTCCTTGTGGATGCGAGCAGAAAGGATGGTGGCCTTCAAGGAATGACCTCCCAATTCGAAGAAATTCGCTTCCACGCTGACGCGATCGCATTGCATGTCCAATAGGTCGGCCCAAATATGGGCCAACGCCGACTCGGTTTCGGTCCGGGGCGCCACGTTAACCTCGCGATTGTCCACCTGGATAAGAGCCAGAGCCTTGCGGTCAACCTTGCCGTTGACAGTCACGGGAATTCGCTCCACCTCGACAAAATGTGCCGGAACCATATACAAAGGCAACCGCTCCGCCATGTAATCGCGAAGGGCGGCCACATCCACCGGCTGCCGGGTGGTGTAATAAGCAGCCGCGCAATGGTCGCCCTCCCCATCCTCTCTGGCCAACACCACAGTTTCAGCGATCCCTGAATAGGATTCCAACTCCGCCTCGATCTCCCGCAGTTCCACACGGAAGCCACGGATCTTGACCTGTTGGTCGCTTCTGCCCAGATAGACCAGTTCCCCATTGGGCAAGGGTCTGGCCCAGTCGCCGGAGCGATACAATCGTTGGCCCGGCCTCAGGGGATGGACTGGAAACCGTTCCTGAGTGA
>JAHELQ010000147.1 GCA_024644125.1 Candidatus Aminicenantota bacterium
TGAGAGACGCTGGTGAATTTGACCCAGGGAATGGCTGAGTAGTGGATCACGTCCAGTCGCCCGGTGTCGGGCACCATGGCCAATCCCGGTGTTGCCTGGACTCGCGCGATCTCCCGCTTGCCATGTTCCGCGAACGCGGCGAATTTTTCTTCGAAGGGTATGAACGACATCCCAAACGTATTGTCCGCTCTCCCAATGGTGGACGCCGCGTGAATCCGGTCATACACCACCGGCAGCCCATCATCGACCCGGTATCGAAACGCCTCCACCCGGTTGACCGCCGAGAGGGAACAATGTAAATACAACAAAAAAAACGAAATCCCCATCTCCTTTGCCGCCCTGTACGCCCCGCCGCACTCCACATCCGCCGTAATCCCATACAAAGGCTCCTCAAACCGCCCAAAGAACTGAAAATGCTCTTTCCGTTCCCATGTCTCGATATCAATCACTCTCTTCATCGCCAATTCTCGCTCCATGTCATTCTCCCGCCATTGTAAGCAACTCCCCCCTTCTCTGTCAAGGGTTATGTAACTATTAGCCATTTATTTGTTAGGGGTACCCCCCAAAATGTCTGATTTTTGAAGATTACGAATATAATAAAAATCATCTGGAATTTGTCGCTGAGAGTCAATGCTAGCTTATGTTTCATGACTTGGGTAATTACTTGCAAATTACCATGTTTGACGTGCGGAAATTTTTTATTTTACAAAAAACAGATCTGGTATCGGGAACATACAAAAAAATTGAATAAAAAGTAAATTTTGGGGTCTTTAAATTTACATTTTGAGTTTGATATAATTTGCTTCGTAGTACTGCTACGAAAAGGTGCAAACTAAGTGGTCTAGCGAAGAGTTACTAGATTCTAGCTTACCAATTTTGAAAGCTATAATGCTGATCATTTTTAAGTACGGTATAGATCTGTACGTTTGGAGGTCGCAGATGAAATGGACGCGAAACACTGTAATTATCTTATTATTGCTGTTTTTTGGCTTTAAGGTTTTTCTTGATTCCACTGGATTGGATGTTCACGATAAGTCAATTCTAGATTCAAAAACAAAACGAAAAGGCAACAAAGTCTACAAAAAATTGTCTGAACCGGAGAAGGGGAAAAAGAAAACCGACACACTCTCGTCAGTCCTGGAGGAAGAGGAAGAACCGTGTGTCGCATCCCCCAGGTGCGGGTTGTTTGAGCGAATAGGCATGGATCCGGATCATGGTTTTCATGGAGCTGTGCCGGAAGAAAATGTTGATTTATTTTCCGGTAACCTAACGTTAACGTACCGGGACATCTACTTGCCCGGTCCGGAAGGATTTGATGTCGCGGTCTACCGGGTGTACAATTCCAAAATTTACCGGGATGATTTTTCCTCGGATCCAGGGGGAGTGGGAACGATTCAGCAAAATCCATATTCCTGGGTTGGCTTTGGATGGACCATGCATATGGGGCGGCTCCACAATTACGACTCCAACGAACCGGTCATAGAATTCCCGGATGGACGCTGGGAAACAGCCTATAATAGCCGCTTCTCAAATGATAACAGCGTGTATATCACCAAAGGCTTCTCAAAATATGATAAATACAACTATAAGCTCCACTTTAAAGATGGGACCGTCTGGACGTTCGGAGAGGTGAAATATGTCAATATATCGAATCCTCAAGTCAGGGTGGTAACCAAAATTGAAAACAAGAATGGTTACGAAATAGCCATCGAGTATCATGGCAATGATAAACCCTGGATCAAGAAAATAACCGACAGTCTGGGAAGAGAGATAAATTTCGAAATAACTTCTGATAACAAGTTAAGCCGTATTTACCTATTGGATCCACATGGAAATGAAGTGAATTATTATTATAATGTAATATCTATCGGCACCTATAATTGGCTGTCTTCCTACGATCCACCGGAACTGGATCCTACGACCTTCGAGTATGGGGCGTCGAATGGCGAATTGTCGGCTGTCAATCTCTGCTTCGGGGGCCGACTGTCTTATGTGTACGACAACCGGGCATTTGATTATTATGATACCATGGCTCTTCATACCAGAGTTGTGTTGTCCAAATCCCATAGATACGAATCCGGAGGGGACACCTGGACATGGAATTATACTTACCCCGATTACAATGGGGCGGATGAGGCTTCCAGGACAGTAAAAGTGTCCGGGCCGATATCCGACACTTATGTGACATATCATACATTGTACAATAATCCGATAGACGGTACGACATATTGGCAGCTAGGATTAAAGGAAAAAAAATGGGTCACTGAACCGGGTAGTTCGACGGTTTTGTATAAAGAAGAATATGAGTGGGATTTTACAAAACTGGCCGATTACATGAAAGAATTGTATGGCCTGAACACGGGGTACCTTCATCCTATCACCTCGCCTCTTATGCTACGACAAACAGTGACTCGTCCTGGTGATGCCAATTCAATCGAAGAATACTGGTATGGAGAAAAAGATGGCGAGGGAAATGTACTTCGTGATTTGCACCAGTATGGGCTGACCGCAGATGTTGCCACCTATGTCAACGGATCCATGGCCAATGTAAAACAAACGGTTTATACTTTTGAGGGAACGGGCGCGGCCGGGGTAATTTTTTCGGATAATTTTTTAATCACGCCAGTTGAAAGAGAAAAGCTTTATGACAGCGACTGGTTTGTGCAAAAAGAAACGATGACTGGTTATTATTATGATATTAATTCGATAGACCGGAATTTCGGAACTGTAAAAGAAGTGACGAAATGGCGCGGCTCGGATTATCTTACCTGGAAACATACCTTCCAGGGAGCCAATCCTGTCTATATCACCAAGACCGTCGATTTGCCTGGCGACGCCGGAATAGAGACATTAAAATATCACTATGGCGCGTTGAGTGAACATTACAAGCCTGGATTCACAGAAGTCACACGGACAATATCCCCATATACAGGTTCTATGTTGACCGAGACCAATAAATTTGGCGGTATTCTGTCGTTTCAATATGATTCGCTCGGTAGAATTACCAGGATCGATTTACCTGCAGGATTCAATCCCATAACCGCCAATTGGGGAGCCAGTAGCGTCACCATAACCCAGGGGGACTCTACAATGACCAAATACTGGGATGGTATGGGGCGTAACACCGGCTTCATAGAATCTGGAGACGGTTTGACATTGTATTATCGAAAGGTGCTCGATCCCGAGAGTCGTGTGTTGCAGGAAAACAAGGGGAGTCATTCTCAAACTGATAAATACACGTATGAATACACCGCGGCCGGTCAGGTGAAAAAGGTTACAGACCCTCGAAATAAATCTACCACAACGGCATATAGCGGAAACACTAAAACTGTCACCGATCCTGAATCTAAACAAACAGTTCTGACATATGGTTTTTTGCCGGGGTTAGTCACACAGGTTACCGACTCGAATAACAAGTCTACGGCCTACCAATACGATGATGTCGGAAGAATGACCCAAATAAATAATTATGATGTCAGTCATCAGCATCACTATAATTATAATGCGATGGATCAAGTGGTATCTGAATCTCATCCGGAAACCGGAACCATTTCATATTTATTCAATAACGAGGGGAATCTAAATAGCAAAACCTTTGGGGGTGTGACCAGCGGCTATTTATACAATAGCTCGAATCAGTTGACCCGATTTGTTGCCAATACCGACACCGATGAAGAAACCGTCTCTTATGAGTATCATGACAATGGAACCTTGAAATCGGTGACCTCCAGTAACAAAGGATGGAACCGGTCCAATATCACCTATAATACATTGGGTTCCGTTACGGCGGAGACACAACGGGTTCCCGATCTCGGCAACAAGACGACGCAATACATTTATGATTCCAATGGGAATCTTGTGTCAACGATTTATCCAGGCGGGCGTACTACCAGCTATACTCACAATCAGATGAACCTTCCCAACTCTTTGTCCTTCAATTCTCAAACCCTTGTCAACTCAATCCAGTATGGAATCCAAAAAAAGCCTACAACTATAAATTTTGCTGGAAATGGGACGACGTTCAACGCCTCGTATGACGGATCCGGTCTCATGCAATCCCATTCACTGCAAAAGGGCGGTACGTTTCTGTACAAAACAGTGTATGGTTATGACAACACAGGGAATATCGCCTCTTTTAGTGATACAGCGGGCGGGATTGACGCGACATTTAGTTATGACAATATTTATCGTCTCACGAATGCGGTCTACGCCAACGGAAAGACATTTTCATATTCCTATGACGATTACGGGAATATGCTGAGTGTTACAGAAGACTCCGCTACGGTTTTTAGCCAAACCTATACCAACCAGAACAGGTTTGACAATGTTAATTACGTTTATGACTCAAGAGGAAATCTTTTACAGACTCCGGGGTATATAAATTACTGGGATTCCCAAAACAGACTGTCCAGCCAAAAATTTACCTCAGGGGCAACCATTGCCGAATATACTTACAATGAGAACGGATTGCGCCTTGTGGCAAACCGTATGGATATTCCACCGCTAGTGCTTCTGTCTCCCAATGGAGGCGAATCATATCTTGTGGGAGGGATATGTTCTATCTGTTGGACCCAGACGGGCGTCACGCCTGTCAAGCTGGAATATTCAACCGATGGCGGTTCCAATTATCAGACAATCGTTGACTCTACGGATAATGACGGGCAATACGATTGGATTGTTCCTGATTATGTGTCCAGCACATGCTTGGTGAAAATCAGCGAAACCGACGGCGATCCAGTCGATGTTTCGAATTCAGTGTTTTCAATCATTCCAGCGGGCTCCGATTCCTTGCTCATCACTTCGCCCGCTATTGATGAAAAATGGGAAGTGGGCACCAGCCGGCAGATCAGTTGGATATCCACCGGAACCGTCGGCAACATAAAAATCGAGATTTCCACCGACAATGGGGCCAGTTATTCTACAATAGTGTCGGATATAGGCAACAGCGGGAGTTATGCCTGGACTGTAACGGACACTGTTTCCGATCAATGTGTTCTTCGTATCAGCGATATGGATGGAGCACCGATTGATATATCGCATGGGACCTTTTGGATCATACCGGCAGGCACACCGTCGGTTTACATCACTTCGCCCATTGGAGGCGAACAATGGGCTCCCGGCGCTAGTGAAAACATAACCTGGAATACCACCGGAACTGTCGGAAACGTAAAGATCGAATACTCTGTCGATGATGGCGGATATTATATTGAACTCGCCGCGTCTACAGCGAATGACGGCGTTTTTGAATGGACTGTTCCAGCAAGTATTTCCAGCCGGTGCAGGGTCAGGATCAGCGAGACAGATGGTGATCCAACAGACACGAGTGAACGTTTTAGTATTTATGAGGATGTCCCCTTCGATAGAGTCCTGACCGGCGATATTGCCACCGATAGCGGCAATTCCCGGGGATGTGGATAACGATGGCGATAGCGATCTATTTGTCGCCAACTACGGCGCCGACAACTATCTCTATGTCAACAACGGCGACGGCAGTTTCACTAAAAACACTTCGTTGAATATCGCCACCGATGGGGGGAATTCTCTGGCCTCCGCCTGGGGCGATTACGATAATGACGGGGATTTGGATTTATATGTCGCCAACGAGTCGGAGAGTAATTTTCTCTACCAAAACAATGGAAACGGGACATTCACCAAAATTCTCACCGGCGCCGTCGTAACCGATGTAGCGGCGTCTCGAAGCTGCTCCTGGGCTGATTACGATAATGATGGCTATCTCGATTTGCTGGCGGTCAACTACAATGAAAATAACAATCTGTACCATAACAACGGAGACGGAACATTTTCAAAAGTCACGGATGCGACGAATCCGGTGGTTTCCGACGGAGGGTATTCCAATTGTGGGAATTGGGCCGATCTAGACGGCGACGGAGATCTGGATCTGTTTGTGGCGAATGATAACGCTCAATCCAATTTCCTGTACCGTAATGATGGAAATGGATCATTTTTTGCCATCCCCACCGGAGATGTGGTGATGGCTCTCCATGATTCTTCCGGCGCCTGTTTTGGGGATTATGATGGTGATGGAGATTTGGATCTTTTTGTCGCCAACTACAACCAGAATAACGCTCTATACATCAACAGCGGTGGATTTGTTTTCACTCAATCGACCCAATCCGATGGTGGCGCGTCTTATAGTTGCTCATGGGTTGACTATGACAATGATGGAGCTTTGGATCTCTTCGTTGCCAACGACAATCAGGACAATTTTTTGTATAGAAATAACGGGGGCACACTCGAGAGGATTACATCAGGGGCCCTCGTCACCGATGGGGGACGCTCGGCGGGCCACAGTTGGTGCGACTATAACGGTGACGGATTCCTTGATTTATTTATCGCCAACGATCAAGGGGTGAACTTTTTATACTCCAATGTCGGCGGCAACAACAAATGGTTGAAGGTGAGATGTATTGGTTCTACCTCCAATAAAGACGGAATCGGCGTCAATGTGGCCGCCACCCTGACGGTCGATGATTTTCCCTTCTACCAATACCGCGAGGTTTCATCACAATCCACCCGTGGAGGACAGGACGGGCGGATGTTGCATTTTGGCCTTGGTTATGCACCGGGGCTCGACACATTGACCATTCATTGGCCTTCGGGTTCCCAACAGGAATTGACTAATATCACCGCCAATCAAACAATCACTGTTCTCGAGCAAGAAAATTCCGCCGTTACAGTGACTTCTCCCAATGGAGGAGAAGCCTGGGCTCCCTCTACGGTTCACGATATTACCTGGACCTCCAGTTCCATCTCGGGAAATGTGAAGATAGAGTATTCCACTGATTTTGGAACTAATTATAATACCATTGCAAGCTCCACTGAAAATGACGGAACATATCAATGGACCACTCCGGTTATCGCTTCATCCTCCTGCGTTATAAAAATAAGCACAGTGGACGGAAGTGTGTACGACACAAGCGACGGGGTGTTTGCCGTTATCCCAAACTCCATTACAATCACCGCTCCGTTCGGCGGGGAAGTGTGGGCCAAAAATAGCATCCACAATATAACGTGGACCACAACCGGAACGGTTGGTAATGTCAAGATTGAGTACCGGCTCAGCGAAGGATCGAGTTATAATTCAATCGTCGAGTCGACTGAAAACGACGGGCATTATGAATGGACCGTCCCGAACGCGGAATCCACCGCCTGTCAGATCCGTGTCGGCGATGTGGGAGGAACGCCTGAAGATCTCAGCGCCGCCTTCACCATTACCGGCGCTTCTATCGCTGAACCGTTTACACATGTGATCAATGATCCGGCGGAATTGATCGGCGAACAAGCCTTGTTTACCGCCTGGGGCGACTATAATGGCGATGGCTATCAGGACGTGTTTGTGATCGGCAAGGACAACTCGTCCAATACCATCAGCCGCCAATTGTATCAAAACCAAATGAATGGAAGCTTCATCAAAATCACAGATTCGCCGGTGGGTACGGCGTGGGGCTATGAAAAGGCCGCTAATTGGATCGATTACGATAAAGACGGCGACCTCGATCTTTACATTGTGCGATCCGATAGTAGCGCCAATCAATTATATGTGAATAACGGGAGCGGAGGCTTCACGAAATTGAACGACTTCGCCAACCCTATCGTCAATGATGAATATTCCAGCAGATATGCGACCTGGGGAGATATTGACAATGATGGATATGCCGATCTATTGGTTTTGAACGACGAGGGAAACTGTCTCTATCAAAACAAAGGCGACGGTGTGTTCGTTAAATTGACAGATAGCGCAACGTATCCAATGCTGTCAACCACCGGATACAATCACGGCGCGTGGGGCGACTATGATAATGATGGAGACCTTGATATCAGTATCGTTAAATCGAGTACTATCAGTCCTAATCGCCTGTATCGGAATGATGGCCCCGCTGGATTCGTAGAAATAGTCGATACTACAAATTACCCTATGGTAGGAGATTTTGGGTACTCTCGGACTTGCGCCTGGGGAGATTATGATAATGACGGCTATCTGGATCTATTTGTGGCCAATAGTGGAGATCAGGCGAATTTTCTCTATCATAACAAAGGGGCGACCGGAGGTTTTGAGAAAGTAACCACAGGGGATATTGTCACCGAGACAGACGCGAGTTATGGCGGCGAATGGGGCGACTATGACAATGATGGTGATTTAGACCTCTTTGTCTATAATTATAGTTTGCTTTATAGTAATGATATTTTTCAAAATGACGGAGATGGAACCTTCACCAATATCTGGGGCGGAGTTGTTACCGCAGGCGCCTACAGTAGTAGCCACGCCTCCTGGGCAGACTTCAACAACGATGGCTGGTTGGATCTTTATGTCGGTAATCACAGCCCGGCGAATCAGATGTTTAGAAATGTCAGTCCCGTTGTGGGCAATCAGAATAACTGGATTGTATTGAAGCTTCTAGGGCGCGCCTCCAACACCGATGCCATCGGCGCGCGCGTCAGCGTAAAAACAACAATTGGAGTCGCTGAAATATGGCAATACCGCCAGATCACTCAAACCTCGAATAGTATTTTTGAGGAATTTGGTCTCGCAGGGGCGGCGATTGTCGATGAAATCAAGGTAGAATGGCCTTCGGGAATCATTCAGACTCTAACGGATATCGCTGTCAATCAATATTTTGTAATCAATGAGCCCGCGTCAATTGACCTTCAATTCCCGAATGGCGGTGAAAATCTAGTGGTTGGAACCAGTTATGAGATCAGGTGGAATTCATTTGGAAGTATTGGCGATGTCAAATTGGAATACTCTTCAGACAATGGCTCTTCCTACAATATAATCACTACCGGGACAAATAATACCGGGAGTTACACCTGGAATGTACCCGCGACAATATCGAATGCTTGTCTGGTGCGAATTTCCACAACAACTGGGCAGGTCCTCGATACCAGCGACGCTGTATTCTCAATCCTGGCCTCAGGTACGCCCACCATCCAGTTGGTCTCACCAATGGGTGGAGAAGCGTGGGAAGCGGGAACATATAAAGCCATTCAATGGATCAGTACCGGTTCCATTTCAAATGTAAAAATAGAGTACTCGATAGACAATGGCGCTACATATTCTACGATAATTGCATCTACAGAGAATGATGGCCAATGTATCTGGTTATTGCCTGCGACCCCTGCGCTTTCCTGCATAATCAGAGTAAGTGATTTGGACAACGATCCAACCGATATCAGTGGGACGTTTCTCATCGTCGCGTCCAATGGCGGTCTAGAAAGAGAAAAACTTTATGGTCTTTCGCTCGACTATCAGGATTCGCGGTCTGCCAACTGGGTTGACTATGATGCGGATGGCGATTTAGATATTTTCGTCGGTAATTATGGACAAAATAACAGCCTCTATCGAAACAATGGAGATGGATCCTTCACGACTATCATTGATACTGCAAATTGCCCAATAGTGGGAGATGGAGGGAATACCCGCGGCAGTTCATGGGGAGATTTTAATAACGATGGTTTCCCGGATTTATATGTGGCCAATCAAAACGAGGCTAACTGTCTCTATCAAAACAATGGCAATGGCTCTTTCACAAAAATAACCTCCGGCGCGGTCGTAACCGATGTGGCGAATTCCCATGCTTGCTCCTGGGTTGATTACAATAATGATGGTTTTCTAGATCTATTTGTCTGCAATCGAAATGAAGCCAATAATCTTTATTGCAATAACGGTAACTCCACGTTCACGAAAATCTCTTCCGGTGAGATCGTGACCGATGTCGAGAATTCCTTTGGTTGCTCCTGGGGTGATTATGATAATGATAATGACATTGACCTCTTTGTCGCCAACTACGGTGGAAACAATAACTGTTTGTATCGTAATAACGGTGACGGATCATTTACAAAAATAAATAGCGGAGCTATTGTAAGTGATGGAGGCGATTCGTTTACCGCTTCGTGGGGAGATTTCGACAATGACGGTTTCCTTGACTTGTTTGTCGGGAACTGGAATGGGCAGAACAATTTCCTCTATCGGAACAATGGAAACTCTACATTCACAAAAATTACCAGTAGTGTTGTGGTATCCGATGGTGGAGATACTGTCGGGAGCTGTTGGGCGGATTACGACAACGACGGTGACATCGATCTTTTTGTCACCAATGATGGAGTGGAGAACAATCATCTGTACCGGAATGATGGAGACGGAGTGTTCACCAGGATAACAGTCGGTGGAGCCGCGACTGATGGCGGGGATTCAAGAGGAGCCTGCTGGGGGGATTGTGATAATGATGGCGATGTTGATCTCTATGTAGCCAACAGTAGCGGTGAACGAAACTTTTTTTATAGAAACGACGGCAATTGGTTTAGTTGGTTGAAAGTAACGTGTGTCGGCCAATTGGCAAACCGGTCCGCTTTTGGGGCTAATGTCCGCGTCAAAAGCGTCATTAATGGCAATTCCGTTTGGCAGAAACGTGAAATAAGCGCTCAGGCCGGCCTGGGCGGTCAAAATAGCGCAGTTCTCAATTTTGGTCTCAATGATGCGGTTAACGTTGAAGAAATCCAGGTGCAATGGCCCGGTGGCGCCACGCAAACACTGACCAACCAATCGATAAACCAGAGCATCACCATCAGCCAGTCCGTCGCCCCCTCCATCACCCTCACCGCCCCCAACGGCGGCGAAAGTTGGACTGTAGGAACC
>JAHELQ010000661.1 GCA_024644125.1 Candidatus Aminicenantota bacterium
GGGGACCAACGCCGCTCGCATTGTATTTTCATCCATATTTTCCAGCAACCGGTCTTGAAGCACGATGGCCGAATGCACAACGCCGTCGATTTTCCCAAACCGCTCTCTGGCAACTGCCGCCGCCCGCTTCATGCTCTCGAAATCGGCGGCATCCGCCTGGACATACAAAGCTCGGCCTCCCGCCGCCTCGATGCGGGAGATTTTTTCCTTCACCGGTTCAGTCAACGCGCCGCGGCCAGTGAGGACCACATTCGCCCCGGCGGTCCGGGCCAGGTGCAACGCCAATTCCATGCCGATGCCACCTGCGCCGCCAACAATAAAGTATACGCCGCCGGACGTGAAGGGTGGGATACCGGACGCCGGCAACTGAACCGGCGACAACGCCCGCCGCCACAACCGGCCTTTTCGCAGCGCCCATTCACCTTCTCCTCGGGGAAAGGTCGCCGAAGCCGCAGATAATAATTCATGAATATCAACATCTATACAATCGACGCGCCAGTCACAAAATTCCGCCGCCATGGAGCGGGCCAATCCATGAAGCGACGCCATGAACGGGATCACCTCACCAGCCCCTTCGCGATTCAACCTGAACACATTGTTGGTGACGATCTTCAGTTCCAGCGGAATCCTGTGGTATCCGGCGGAGCACAATGCTCTTGTCAACCGGAACAACGCCATTACGCCATTCTCCTGGCACTCTTCAAACAATTGCCATATATCGTCCCCTTCGGTCATTGCCGCGATCCCCAGAAAATAGATCAGCGGATGCCGTCCCAATTGGCGAAGCAGGGGATCATCCATGAACGACGAGACGTCGCCGGTATATAGCCTGTGAACCGCATCGTGTCTGTGCCTCTCCGCCAACGCGCGCCCCAACGGTTCGGAATCCGCGGTGCCGACAATCAATACCAGCCTGGATTCTTCTCCGTTTTTTGGCTCAAGCGACGGGGGCTTCAGAGGTAACCACACCGGCGCATAATAGAATGGAGCTACGGATTTGGCCGGAGGGCGCACCGCCAGGTCATGAAATGTGGCGCACACAGCCCCGTCCGGCGCAGCGATCGCAACGTTGAACCGGTTGTCCCCCTCTTTTCTGGCATAGGCCAGCAACCGCCCCGACAGGGGATTCGACACCCGCAACGCCTCCAGCGCGAACGGCATCACGGCCGCGCCTGTGATGGTGAGGATCGTCTGCAACGCACTGTCCGCCAGGCCCGGATGAAGTATGTAGTTCGACTGTTCTCCATCGCGCGCGACTGGCAGGCTCAACTCCCCCAGCGCTTCGGTTCCGTTGCCCCAAACCCGCTCCAATCCCTTAAAAAAGGGGCCGTAATCGATGCCCAAACTCTGGAAAAACGCGTACAACTCGTCGCGTTCCATAACCCGCGGGCACCGTTCTTTAATCTGATCGAGGTCAAGGTTGGCCCGTACAGGACGCTCAGACGACGCGACAATCGTTCCCCGCGCGTGGAGCTCCGGCTTCCCGCCGTTAACGCTGCTGATTTCAAACCCGATGGCTCCATCGAAGCGTGACACATCCACGGTGATTTCAGTCTCCGGCAATTCGCCATCGATTTTAAGGGGCCGTAACCACACTACCCCGTTCAGCCCGCAATAACCATTATTTTCAAGCATTCCACCCGACGCCAACGCCAATTCCAGATAACCCACCCCCGGAAGAATGGCCGCGTCCCGCACCCGGTGATCCGCGATGATTGCATCATGGGACCGGATGATTTTCGCGAATGTCAGTTTTCCATCCAGACTATGACTCAGCCTGACGGTATCGATCAACGGATGTCCGGTTCGAATTCCCAAAGCGAGAGATCCCTTCTTCTCCGGCATAGAATACCAGTACCGGTTGCGGGCGAAAGGATAGAGCGGAAGCGATACTCGCCCCGGACGCTTTTGCGGGTAGAGGGCCAGCCAATCGATATCCTCGCCGGAACACCATAACCGCGCCAGCTTCTCGAACCGTCTCTTGCTCGCCAGTCGCTCCACAATCTCGCGGCCATCGTCGCCTTCCAACAAAAAGTCCATTTTCCCGCGCTGTTCTTGCGCGCTCCCGGTAAACACTCCAGGAAGGTCCCGCTCTTCGTCGAGAAAACATCGCAGTTTTTGGAGCAATTGCTCCGCGTCGTTCACCACCAACGCCAGCCGCTCCGTCATATGTTCCCGCCCCACCTGAAGGGTGAACGCGATCGCCGCTATATCCGGCGTCCGTGTGGCGAATCCGTCTCGATCCCGGTTGCAGCGCAGCTCATGGATCTCCATCGCCAGATCGGAAACCGAGGGGAATTCTCCCAAATCGTGCGGCCGCAATTCCACGCCGAACCGGTGATGAAGGGCTGCGAACAACTCTGTCAACCCCAAACGGTCGAGTCCCGCCTCTTGCAGGGATTCGCCGGGATCGACGGCGGAAGCATCAATAGTCAAAAGATCCGCCGTCAACGATAAAATTTCCCGTTGCAAAAGTGCTACACCGGCTTCCACATCAGAATCCTGTCCCGAAGCCGCTTCGAGTCCTCTCGCCAAATAATCCTTCATATTGGCCGCCACCCGCGTCAGGCGATCCTTGTTGCGGGCGGACAACACGACAATGTGGGGGCCAGCGATTCCCACTTCCCGAACCGCTATTGACGGCGCCTCTTCCAACAACACATGGGCGTTGGTGCCGCTAAAACCGAACGCGCTCACAGTGCCGCGTTTCGGGAATGGTCCGCCGGGCCGCCAATCCAACGTCCGGGTGTTCACATAAAAAGGACTCCCGGTAAGATCGATATGGGAGTTGGCCCGGTCGAAATTGATGTTGGGGGGGATTTTGCCATGGACCATAGCGAGCAACACCTTGATCACGCCGGCCACA
>JAHELQ010000148.1 GCA_024644125.1 Candidatus Aminicenantota bacterium
TGGAAATTTCAAGGACCGTGAAAATCCAGAAAAAGGCTGGCAGAATCACGCATTCGAGGCTCTATACGGCAACAATTACGCCGGATTGAGAAACCGGTTCACTATTCTGGACGAAAGTTACTCCCACGCGGATTTCAAAACCCGGGTATTGTCCTCTTACGGCTTTATACGTTCCATTCTTGAATATACGAGGGAACACATCACTGAGATGCAAAAATTGACTGCCGCAGCGGATATCGAGACAACGGAGAGATTCCGCAAGGAACAATTCGTGTATGACTTTGATGTGGAAACACTGTTTCCGTTTGTAATCAAAAGCTACAAATTCAAAAAAGAAAAAATCCGCGCAGAAGACCGGCACAAATACCCCCCATGGGTAAAAGATTTTATCGTGAAAAAAACCGACCAGTTTAAAGATTATCCTGTCGATTATTATTCGAAAGCGGTTCCTAAATCCACCACATCCTTACCGGAGGCTTATCTCATACTTCCTCAGTTTAAAGATGCCGCGGAAAATCTCAAACGCCATGGTATTTCAGTGGAAACGCTCAGGTCACCTTACGCAGGAAAAGTCGAGCAATTCATCATGGAGGAGATTTCGATCGCCAAACAATTATTTCAAGGGCATGCTTTGATTTCGGTTAAGGGTGAATACAAGACAATTGAAACCACTATTCCAGCAGGATCTTTCCTGGTATCCATGAAACAACCGCTGGCCCGCTTGATACCGGAACTTATCGAGCCCCTCGCGCCCTTTGGATTATTGAAATATGGATATTTCAACAGGGTTTTGGCGCAGCAGTGGTCAAACCGCCCGGGTCTTTACCCGGTTTTCAGGGTAAAAAAATAACTTCCCCGACGTATTATTTTTGTTGACATTTTTATCTCTTGAGTGCACAATTGAAGAGAACCAATCTGTGATTTTTTATCAAAAGGAGGTAAGAATGCTCAAAAAACTTACGGGTCAAAAAAAAACAAACCGGTTTGGTCTTTTCAAGGAACGGACCGCTATGGATTATTGCGGAGCCATCTGCGCGGCAAATTGTGATACGGTCGAACCCCAGGCGGCCCTTGGAAGCGAAGTCAGATATCCCTGATCAACCATTCAATTGAGGAAAGTAAAACATGTTGAAAAAGTTGACCGCGAAAAAAACCAGAAAATCTCACGAATGTTTAACCGAACGAATGTCGAAAGATTATTGCGCCTGGTATTGTTTCCCTTGCGAGGAGATTGATCCCAGCGCAGTGATGTATGCGGACATTCGTTATCCCTACTGACGTCCACATCCACCGGAACCAGCAAAAAGTGAAGTTGTTAAAAGAAGGAGGAAAGAATGCTTAAAAAACTCACCGAAAAAAAATTCTCCATGACAAAAAAAATCGCCAGGGAAAGAAGCGCTGCGGATGTTTGCTCCATTATGTGCGGTGGAGCTTGCATTGAAAATGATCCCGAATTTGTAAAATTTAGCATGAATATCGAACTAAGATTGTTTCCCTGATTGAATTATTTCAACGTATGAGTCGCACCGGGGGGGCAACGCTCCCCCCTGGTGCTGATTTTCCCATTCATCCTGCGAGTAAATTTAACAAAAAAAACGCTGAGATATGATTTTTTATCCAAAAAATGTTATAATAAATCCTTGAATATCCAAAACGATAGGAGAATGAGATGAACAGTCCTAAAAGCCAACTGGACGCCAACCAAAAACAGGATGAATGTATGCAGTGCGAACATACATTGTCTAAAGAAAAAAATTACCGCCAAACAAATAAATTTTTCTTCATTTTTATGCTACTTACCATAGGTATTCTATTTTATTTGCAAGCCTCCGGCCCGGTAGCTCAAAACGGTCCTAAAGATCACGCCGGCATTGCCGCCAACTCAGACAACCCAGGTTTGGAAATAGAGGTAAAAACACTCCTTCAGACTGGAAAAACCAACATCATCGATTTTTACAGCGAATATTGCGGTCCTTGCCGCAGAATTTCGCCGTTACTTGAAAAGCTTGACCAGCAGCGCGACGATATCGTAGTCATCAAACTGGATATCAACCGGGCGGACAAACGCGGAATTGATTGGTTTTCTCCTCTGGTGCAGCAATATAAACTTCGCTCCGTCCCCCATTTCATGGTGTACTCCCCTGACGGCGAATTGACTCACGAAGGAAGTACAGCTTACCAGGAAGTAGGGAGACTTCTCACTGCCGCCGGTATTATACAATAGCTGAAAACAATTTTTTATTCTCCAGCTTTTTTACTTTGAGCTTTTGATATGAGCGAAAGGAGAATTTCTATATCCACCTCGTTCCCCACGACAACTCCGCCCTTATCCAGAGTACGATTCCATTTAACTCCATAATCGATACGGTTTAGTTTGGTATTCGCTTCTATGCCGACCCGGACTTCGCCTTTTGCATTCTTGATCTCACCCAACACCTCGAACGGAATCTCGATTTCCTTCGTAACGCCCCGCATGGTGAGTGAACCTTTCAAGAGATACTGCTCGTCTTTCTTTTCGACGCTTTTGCTGACAAAGGCAATATCAGGGAATTTCTCGGCAAAGAAAAAATCTTCACTGCGCAAGTGTTCATCCCGTTTGGGATCTTTGGTGTCGAGGCTGGCCACTTTGATTTTGGCTTCCACTTTCGCTTTTGTAAGATCCGCCAGGTCCCCCAAAACAGTCACGTTGAAATCCTTGAATTGCCCGCGTACCTTGCCGACCATCATATGTCTCACTTTGAAATTAATTGACGAGTGAACCGGATCTACTTGAAATTCATCAACTGCAATTATGAAAAATGGAAGCATAAAAAAAATCAAACAAACCGATAGAAACTTTTTGCTATTCATCTTTCTCCCTCCTCGGTTTCAAAAACCGTTATTCTACTGGCAAAATGATAACAAATTTTTTTTTAAACCGCAAGCGGATTATACTTTTTCGTGCTTGCGTTTGGAAAAGTAGATGATATCAGGATGCTTGACATAACCCATCCGTTTGAAAAAATTCATGGATATCTGGTTGTCATCTTCAATCAAACAGGCCACTATCTCCATACCTATTTGATAGAGATTCTCCTCGACTGCCTGCACCAATTGAACAGCGATACCCCTGCCTCGGAATTCCGGTAAAACCGCCAGGCGGTTGATCCACCCCTTCCGCCCGTCGTGGGTTCCCAATACCGATGCCACAATCCTTCCATCTTGTTCGGCAACCCAAAAAGAAGCGGTAGACTGAGCCGCCTCGTTAATTAGTTTTTTCTTTTGATCTCTTCCCTCAGGTTTGTACGGCAATCCCGCCTTTTGCCACAAATCGAGGAGAGCGTCATAATCCTCTACTTGAAATTTTCGAATGATGACTCCCGCATAACGTTTCGACTGTTCAATCATTCAAGATCTCCCATATCAAAATAAAATCAAAAGGCTTCAAATATTGAGAGATAAAATCCGGTTTCATCCCCACCAAAGCCAAAATCCATGCGCACATAAATTTTTTCCTTCCGGTCGAAAAGGTAACGAAAGCCGAATCCCAGCGATCGTTTCATCCCTGTCAAGTCAAAATTACTCCACCGGTCTGCGACATTTCCAAGCCCGGCAAACGCAACCATGCCAAGCCGCCAGAATAATGGCACCCGGTATTCCAATTGCATCACCGCCATTTTTCTGTCGCGAAACCGCCCGTCATAATAACCCCGCATCAAGTAGGATCCCCCGATCCTCGCCATTTCATTGAAGGGAACCGTTCCCCCTTGATCCTGGAAGATCAGTTGGGCGGCGATTATATGGGACGAAAATACAGGAATATATTTGCGAACATTCAGTTTTAAATTGCTATAATTAAAGGCGCTTCCTAAAAACTCGTGGTACAATCTAGCGCTGAATTCCACCCATTGTCCCCGGGTAGGAGCAAAAATATTGTCTCGCGTATCCAGATTCAACATGATCCCAAGGCCGGAAATATTTCCTGAGCGGCTACCGGGAATCGTCCCGTCATATAAGACCCCACCGGTTTTGACTTCAGTGATATCCCAACGGGCAATATCATATTGAATACCTAGATGAAACCCCTCTTTGATTTTCCGTAAAAAAGTGAACAATGCGCTGACGCTTCGGGACGTATAACTCTCCTTGTCGTCCAGCGTATTGTCGTTGCCGATTCCAAAAAATTTATCGGGATAGTCCTGTACCTTTAGATTCAATTCGATCTGATACCGTTCATTCTTCAAGTAAATCAGACTTTTCAATTGTGCGTAGAATTGTTTTTCCTGGGTGTAAACCGCAATGGGGGATAACGAGGATGGGCGGTCATTCGGACGATCTTTGCTCAACCGGAAAATATAACTTCCCGCCGCCCCATACGCAAACCGGGTCTCAGGCGTGTAATAGACAATGGGTGAAAAAATGATCCGGCTCTTCTTCTTGACTTCAGTCTGTGGAGGAGATTCATCATCTCCAGGTACGGCAAATCCCATACTATATATCAAACAAATCAAAATCCAAAACAATCCAAATTTTCTTTTTGCAGCAATACTCACAAGTCCTATTGCCTCCTGAATCTTTCAAACTTTCTGGCCCGCAAATTCTTTGAACTCTAAAATTATAGCACGTTTCTGGATTTCTGTCAGTGAAAAGACAAAATTATTGGAATAAAATCAATCGAATCCGCTTCTCACACCGCGATTTTCTCAATATACCTGGCCAATCGCGCCAACGCCTCAGGCATGTTTTTTCGCCCGAATCCGATACGAAAAAAACTTCTACCAGCATCCATCAAATCTCCGGGTACAAGTAACACTCCTTCCTTTTCGAGAGCCCCGGCGCAAAAAACGGACGAATCCAATAAACCTGCCAACCGGCATAAGGCAAGGGTACCGGCTTGAGGGGGAATCCAGGATACAACGTTCGCGTAATTTGCGAAAAATTGTTCCAGCGCCAAAATATTGTTCTTTATTATCCCCAGATTCCGTCGGATCAAAAGCTCACGCGAACGTAACGCTCCGATGGCCAGAATTTCGGACGGCGCGCTGCAGCATATCGTGGTGTAATCTTTAAGCGACGCGAGGTTCTCCATCAACGCTTTGTCTTTGCTGCTCAACCAACCGATACGCAAGCCGGGGAGACCAAAAGATTTGGATAGACCGCACAACGAAACGGCCTTCTTATACTCCTGCGCTGCGGAAGGAAGCCTGCTCTCTTCATTGAATTCCAGATACCGGTACATTTCGTCGCAAAATACATAAATCCCCAACCGACTCGCCATATCTAAAATTTCCCGGAAATCCCCAACGTTCATCATGGCTCCGGTGGGATTGTGAGGTAAATTCAATACGATGAGACGGGTTTCTTTTTTGATCAACAATTCAAGATCGCGCAGATTGAATGTCCAAATATCCCCCAACCGCGGCTGCCAGCGGTCCAGGGAGCAACCAAGCCCAAGCGCGATCTCGTACAAGGATTGATAGGCGGGGAACATCGTAATCACATGGTCGCCCTCTTGCAACAACACATTCATCGCCAAAAAAATTCCCTCCCCAGGAGTGCAGACAAGAATGTGCTCCTCATTCATGCCGTGGTAAAGTTCTGCGATCTCCCGTCGCAGGAGTGGATGTCCCCGCGTTTCCGTATACCCGAGATCCAGGTTTCTCCATAAATCCTTAACAAGTGGATCCCCCCAGGACAAAACGTCAGTCATCGAAACCGACTCGCAATCGGAGCAACTTAGCAAATAAGGGGCGGAGAACTCATGTTTTTCAAAATACCTCTCCAATTTGAACGGGGCAAATTTCATAGACACAACTCCTTATATTCAGGCGTGATTCCTGAGCTTCAATTCCAGCGGATGGGGGTTCAGATAATACTGATCCGCCAGATATTCTTTATTATACTTTCTAGTGTAATGTTTTATCAAGGTGATGGGAGCGATCAGGGGAACATTGGTCTGGTGGTAGTGTTCAATGAGCTCTAACAACTCTTGCTTTTCACCGGAAGACAGATCTTTTTTGAAATATCCAACAATATGGTGAAGCACATTGGTGTTTTTCTTGATAGTGGATATATATTTGAGCGCCGTCATAAATTGACTTTCATATGAGTCGAATAGTTGTTGCGTAGGGATCTGTTTCGCTTTCGCCACCAACGATCCCATTTCCCGTTGAATTTTGGGATTATGTGCCATCAGCAACAATTTATGCCTGGAATGAAATTCCACCAGGTCTCCTGCCGATATATATTCCAGCATCATCTCACGGAGCCTCGAATAGGCAAACACACGCACGATGAAATTTTCTCTCAGATTGATATCGTGCAACCTTCCATCTTCCTCCACCGGCATCAATGGGAAGCGGTTCATAAATGCGCGGGCAAAAACTCCAACTCCCTTTTTTACAAAACCTTTCTCATGGTAGACTTTGACCCGTTCCATGCCGCTTGAAGGAGATTTGCTCTTGAAAATGAACCCGCAAAGACTATCTTTTCCCAATCCGTTTATACGGCGCTCCGCCCAAGCCGCCATTCTATCTGTTACGTCCACCATTGTTTTTTGAGTCATCAAGCGAGGGGCTTCTGGCGTCCCCACCAGGCGGAACGCTTCCCTGGGCACGGGAAATCCGCTCTCCACCTCGGGACACACCGGGACAAACTCCACAAATCGCCCGAGAGTCTGAACAAGAAATTGATCCAACTTATGACCACCGTCATACCGGACATGTTCTCCCAATAAACATGTACTGATACCCAGTTTGATTTTCTCGTTCACCATCCCCTCCAATTATAAAGTCTCTTCATCACGGGCCCGGTACAGGCAAATACAGTTTTTCCCGGACTTCTTCCCTTTATAGAGCGCCAGATCAGCCGCATGAATCAATTGTTTGACATCGCCGCCATGATCGGGAAACACAGCCAGGCCGGCGGTGACACTGATCCTCAATCCCTTTTCATTCAATTCCAGATCAAACGCGTGATTGAAAATCGTATCCACGAATCGCCTTCCCACTACCAGCGCTTCCTGGGCTGTGGTTTCCGGCAAAATGGCGCAAAACTCTTCGCCGCCGTACCTGGTCAAAATATCGGAACCCCGGAAAGAGTTTTTCATGATATCCGCAACTCCCAGAAGAACCTGATCCCCCACCAGATGCCCAAATTCATCGTTTATCAATTTAAAATTATCGATATCGATGAAAATCAAACTAAAACAATGCTTGTAACGGACGTGCCGCTTGATCTCGTTTTCGAGAACCTGCTTGAGGTACCTGTGGTTGTGCAGGCCGGTGAGGTCGTCGGTATTGGACAACTGTCGGAAATACTCGCTCTGGGTCGCCAGATCCCGAAGATCTTGAGTCTCCAGCACCCTACGGATTACAAACAGGGTATGATTGAATTTAAACGGTTTTGTGATAAAATCGGCGGCTCCCGCTTTAATGGCTATCACAGCGGAATCAATGGTGGCGAAGCCGGTCATGATAATAACGGGAATAGAGGCATTAAATTCGCCGATCAAACGCGTGAGAGCGATCCCATCCATGCGAGGCATCACAAGATCCGATATCACAAGATCAACCGGTTGACGTTCAATGATCTCCAGAGCTTCATGCCCGCTTTTGGCAATAACGACATGGAATTGATGACTCACCAAAAATTCCTTGAGAATATAACAAACGCTAACTTCATCATCCACTACAAGCACGGTTGTCCTCGTCGTCATCCTATCCCCCTGGGTGTCCGTTCAGGTTTAGTGTTGGATATCTACCCATACTAAATATCAAAAGGCTTGTCTTTTATGGCTATTATATTATCAGATGAACAAAAAAAATGCAAGGGGCTTCATTGCAAAGAAAATGGGGTCGAACATCACTCGGGGAGCATAAACAGAATTCGATCCCCGATTTTCAAATTCAATTCTTTCGAACGGTTTCCTCTCAACTCCAACACATATTTCGCTATTTTACGGGAATAGTAGGATGGGCAGGGATCGTTCTTGCAGGGCGGGACATTGATGTACATATCCACAACCTGCCGGTCTTTATCCAAAAAAATAAGATCGAGATGTATCAACGTGTTCTTCATCCACATACTGCGGGTATCCTCTCCATCATGGACAAACAGCATACCGAAATTATCTGGAATAGATTCCCTATACATAAGTCCAAGAATCTGTTTCTCGAAAGTATCCGCGATCTCCACATTAAATTCCTGATCCCCGATAAACAGCGATACGAACTTCGTATCGGCAACCGCAAAACCGCTGAACAGAAGCAAAATGATTATTATTTTTTTACACATGGGACAAAATATACTCCAATTAAAGATTCCTCTTCCACCATGTCTCCCTCTTTTTTGTAGCGCATCATGCGCTGATCCGCGCCGCCTACCGGGCCGATAGCGATACCCCCGACTTTTAATTGATCGAACAGGCTACGGGGAAACACTTCCGGCGATGCCGTCAGAATGATACGATCGAAGGGTGAAAACTCCGGCCATCCTTCCCGCCCATCTCCAATCCGGAAATGGATGTTTTTATACTGCAATTTCTCTTCCAATAGTTTCCGGGCCCGTATCCCCAATTCGAACACAAATTCCACCGTATAAACCTCTTTTACAATTTCCGCCAACACAGCGGCCTGATAACCGGATCCGGTTCCGATTTCCAACACCCGCTCGTCACCCCGGAGCCTGAGTAAATCCGTCATATACGCGACAATATAAGGCTGGGAGATTGTCTGTCCATATCCGATGGGAACCGGTCCGTCCTCGTAACTCCTCATCCTGCTTGCCGAAGGTATAAATTGTTCTCTCGGTATCTTTACCATCGCATTGACAATTTTTTCATCCAGAATGCCGCGACCGCGAATTTGCTGGTTTACCATCGCACTCTGTTCAGCAGAATAGTCTTTTTTATCCAAATGCATTGTTTCCTTTCGTAAAGCTATTATAAATAAAAAATCCCCCAATTTCAACATAAAACGCTATCGGTGCAAAAAAAAGGCGGCCCCGTCCAGGGCCGCCTGTGTATTTAAACGAAGTTATTTTTTAAAAATCACCAATGGTTCTGAAACCAGTCCGGCGCCAACAATTTGCCGTAACGAAGAATACTCGGTCGGAGTAATCACGCTTTTTTTGACTGCGGTTTCAATCTTTATTCCGATGGAACCATTATTCAGATCGACAATCTCCTGTTTATAATAACCCAGATCATTCTCGATCTTTTTTGCCGGAGCCAGGTAGTCCACCCGGGAATCCTTCTCCAATTTGAATGTCAGGTCATAGTGAACTTTGAACGGAGAATCGATATGTAGATTGGTGAAGCGGGCAGCTAGAACCGCCATGCCGTCCTCGAGGGCGGGATTGTGCAATTTATCCACCCGGTGGAGTCCAACGGCGACCGCTTTTGCGGGACACCCGGGTACCTTCACCTGGACGCGGAGTTCAGCGGGGGTTAGCATTAAAATTTTCTCGACCGTTAGATCATCCCAATCCAGAAGATCAGAAATCTTTTTTGACAAATCGGCGGAATCGCCGGTTAGCGCGGCAACGTAAGGGACAAAACGGCCTTTCAGCGCAACGAGCAAGGACGAATTCAACTGCCCGCTGATCTCGATCGAATTTTTGCACGCGCAATACACCGGCAGCGCGTCGATGTTTTTCTGCTTTACATTGAATGCCTGCCGCCCCGATAGGCTGAACGGGAGCAGGTTTGTCTGTTTATGTGACGGATCCAGATATAATGCCGAATCCCCTTTGCCGACCCGCACGAGGTAACGCTCAACTTGCTCGATGGAAGCGACATTCTGGCCGAAGCCGCTGTCGTACGCAATCGCCAAAAGCTCCGTCTCGGCTCCCAGGTACGCCAATCCCCGTTCCAGAAGTAACGCTTTCTCAAGAGCTGTCCCATAATTGGAACTGAATACATCCTTTAATTCGCGGATATTGGCTCCGGTTAGATCCGGCGTTAAATGAGAACTCTCCATATCAACCGCTACCATTTTCTGCAAGGAAGCATACTGTTGAAGGGTATCTTTGTACTTAAGTTTCAAATTATCGATCTGCTTTTTGAAACAATCGGAAATTGCCAATTTTTCCAGATCCGATGAGAAGACGTCAGGCCATTGATTGACAGTGGAGAATACAAGATAGGGATGATCATGATCGCTATCCAGAGGTTCGACGAGAGCCGGGCACAGGTTGTCGAAGGCGAACGAAAATATCTTCCGGTCGCCAGTATCCTTGATTTCCGGTGTGACGGAATATCCTGTCAGGCTATAGTACAACGGCTGCGATGCTGGAACATCGATGACGATCGAGATTTTACCGGTACTCACAACATCCTTGATAAATTCCTTCCCGGAAAAATAGGGCTTGAACCCCGGTTTTGTCGTGATTTGATAATGAAGGTCAACCACAGCACCGATCTCGAGACCGGTGTGAACGATGACCATTTCCTTCAAATGGGAATAATCCGGCTGTCCGAGCGCGCCATGGGGCAACACCTCGTTGAGAGCGTTGGCAGGGAGGCTGACCTTCTTGCCGTCCTTCATGGTGGTGACGGAGCTAATCACCTTCAATTCCTGATATTGCGGATTGTAGGTGACAAATGTCTCACCGGCCAACCTGCGAGTGGCGTAA
>JAHELQ010000662.1 GCA_024644125.1 Candidatus Aminicenantota bacterium
CACCCGCCAGATCAACGTCGGCCTCAAAAACCTCACCCCCGACCAGATCTCGCACATCGTCATCGCCTACGAACCCATCTGGGCCATCGGCACCGGCAAAACCGCCACCCCCGAACAAGCCGAAGAGGTTCACTCGACCATCCGCTTCCTCCTCACCTCAGCCTTTGGCGGCCCCACCGCCGGATCCGTCCGCATCCTCTACGGCGGATCCGTCAAACCCCAAAACACTCCCTCCCTCCTCTCGCAACCCAACATCGACGGAGCCCTGGTCGGCGGAGCCAGCCTAACCCCCGCCAACTTCATCGAAATAATTAAAGCGGCCACCCCCTAATCCCTACGCGCCATTTTGTACAATTTTGGCGGCACGGCAATTAACTCGCAGCAAATATAACCGAAAAGAATTACCAACTACTTTTTTCAATCAATTACAGCGAAAGCTTTTTTGGTGTTATTGCTTGGAAAAGCAATCTTGTAACTAATGCAGGCCTAAAAATGAGATAGTCTCAAAAAAAACGGTTAAATTTTACCATCCAAAAATAGTGAAGGTTTGAAAATCATAGATATATTGGGTGATAGGAGATTTGCTGTGCTTGGCATCCAAATTGCAATACTAAAATGACAATCAAATTTAATAATTGGAGGAATTATGAAACATTTAGTTTTTGTTGTTATGTTGTGTGTTTTGATGTCTTGGACTGTCTATTGCGATGACGCGACAATCAAAGCAATGGACAAAGGAGAAGCGTTCTACAAAGCTGGCTGTATGATTGCCAGGGAATTGTTTGGTACAAACACAGGAGCGGAGTTTGATAGACTAGGAAATTTGAGACCTGAATGTGATCCCAAGAAAGTTATTCCAAAAACAATTTGCGCCGGTGTAAAAAAAGTAGCAAAAGAAGTTAACAAAGCTGTTACAAAGTATGGTGAGAGGAAAGTTAAAGAGGCTCTTGAAAAGCACAGAATTTCCAAGAAATAGTCCCTAAAAAGAACAGCCAATTGTCAATTCAAAGAATTAGGGTTGGAATCTCCAGCCCTGATTCTTTGCTTTTTTTATGATAATTTAAAAACCTTATACAAGAGAAACGTCTTTACTATATTTCTTATTCGGCTAAATTATCGTGTACTGCCTTCCATGCATTTGGCGCAGTTATCGTAGCCTTCGGCGTGGGCTTTTTGCAGTGTGTCGGGATCGAATGCTACTGCGTGATTGTGGGCGATGATCTCGTCGATCTGGCAGCCCGAAGCCCGCTCGTCTTCGTTGTCCAGGTCGTGAACCTCCATTTTGTTGCTGTTGCCGCAAAAACGTCTTCCGTATAATGGTGCATAATGTCTTCTCATTGTTTCTCCTCCATTGAGTCTTTGATATCAAGGTAGTATGAATTTGAGAATTTGTCAACATGATGTGTTTCGGGCGGGAAAGGTTGGTGGTATAATGAGATTTCGTTTTTTAGACCACACTCATAAAATCAGGAGGAAGTTGGGAATTGAAGCGGTTTGCTTGGAAGAGTTTTGTCAGTTTTGGATTGCTTGCCTCGTTTTTGGTTATATCCGTGTCTGGGGTGGTGTTGTATATCGCGCCTCCGGGGCGGGTGGCCCGGTGGGTGGATTGGGAATTGTGGCGAATGTCGTTGGGGGATTGGCAAGCGCTTCATACGAATTTTTCATCATCGTGGCTGGCGGAGGAAGATACAGCTCCTGTGCCTCATAGCGAGGCGTTGACCATTGACCAGGTGGCGGAGACATTGGTGAAAGAGCCGCCGCAGGTCATCATCTACAAACTGGAGAGAGCGGGATCCCAGTCTGTGGGTGTTTCTTTACGATTTGGTGGATGATAGCGAGGAAGACGAGGATGAGAACCTTTTTTAATCCCGGCTGTGCCTTGAGTATTTATAAACCCTCGATGGAGAATAAAATCCTGGATTTTTTAAATCAAAATTACAAAGAAACGGCGATGCACAACATTTGTTGTCGGCATGACCCTCAACTGGAAAAGGGATCATTGATCATCAATGTGTGTGCCGGTTGTGACAGACGGTTTCGCAGCCTGTACGAGGGAATAAAAACAATCTCCTTATGGGAAATAATCGATAGCCTTGATTCGTTTGTTTTTCCCGATTACAAAGGTTTTAAAATGTCGATTCAAGACCCTTGCCCTGTGCGTGAAAAACCGCAGGTCCATCAGGCTGTGCGTGGTTTGCTAAAAAAAATGAATATCGAAGTTGTCGAAACGAAGTTTAATGGTACACGCTCTATTTGCTGTGGTGATGACTTTTACCCGCAACTCCCCGTAGGCAAGGTTCATGAACTGATGAAGAAGCGTGCGGATTCCATGCCTTGCCGGGATGTCTGCGTATCTTGCGTATCATGTATTAAATCCATGCATATCGGCGGAAAGACCCCAAGATACTTAATTGATCTTTTAATGAATGAGACGACTGAGCCTCAGGTATATGATACGGTAAAATGGCATGAGCAGTTACAAGAATACATTGATAGCCATTGAGATCAATCTTCCAAGCATCAACGCCCGTAACTTTGACTTAGATCATTTCAACTTCAAGTTGCAATTTTGATAACTTAGATAAGCGCCCGAGGTAGCTCTGGGGACAGGCAAATTTTCCTCCTACATCGCAATCGCCGCCCAGGAGGAAGAGATGGGGACAGGCGAGGAAGAGATGGGGACAGGCGAAGCCGAATTCGTAGCATTCGTCGTCGAGAAGCACTCGATGAAGGCTTCGATGATTAGCTGCACCATCGCGGCATCGCATCTTTTATTTTATCAGGACTTCCGAACCGGGCTTCGAAATAAAATCGATGAAGGCTTCGAGAAAAGACTGGGGACAGGCAAGCAGA
>JAHELQ010000663.1 GCA_024644125.1 Candidatus Aminicenantota bacterium
TACATCTGATCCTTCGCTTCCGCCACTGTCTGTTTTGCCAGGAGGAAGGCCTCGATGATTGCCTCTCTATGCAATTTTTCTAAAATTCGATGGTTCCTTCGGTATTCCCATGATTGGATTTTAAGCCAAAGGCGCTGTTCGTTCTGCGCTATTTGGGCACAGAGATTCGACCTCCCGCATTTATCGACAGGCAGGGACGACTCGACATGCCCCTGGTCCTCCGGCAAAAAAACATCGTGACCGCGGGGGTATAAAGGGGAAATGTCAGGGATTTCCTGCAAAATGTCAAGCAGAAACTGCAAAATGTAAAGCAGAAACTGCGCGATATGACGAATAAGTAGCGAAATGATCTCTATTTGTATCGTCGTGTTAAGCATTGGCTGCAAAAGGAAATGCTCTTTTGGTCAATGTGTCACTTTATGTATCTCGATGTCAGGCTAAGGCTGCTTTTTGTCAGTCAGAAACTGATTTATGTCAAGCATTTCCTGCATCGTGTGACTTAAAAGTAGCAAATTCTTATGAATTTTATCCAAAAGCTGAACGATTCAGCGGAAATTCCGTACCAATTGGCACAGGAGAATGTGATGAATAACGAACAAGTGAATCTGCGAAAAGAGATCGGGCTTCGGATCAAACAATTGCGGGAGAAATTCGGCTTTAGCCAGCAAAAGATGGCCGCTCTCTTTAATGTCACCCGGCAGAGCTACTGGGCCTACGAGTCCGGGGAGGTGTTTCCCTCCTATACAGGCCTGAAAATGCTGGCGGATTATCTGGCAGTCTCCCTGGATTGGCTGGTATGCGGCAAAGGCCCCATGTTGACCAAAGATCACGCAGCCGGAGTTCAGGAATCCCTGCTGAACGTGTCCGAGCCCGACCTCCAGGAACTCTTCAATCAAGCCACTCAAGTTCCCCTTCTGCGTTTCAAACTCCTCTCCGTATACCATGAATTCAAACTGGACCACCCCCAGCTCTTCACCCCCCAATCCCAAATTCCATCAGATCAAAACCTTCCAGAAGGCGGTTTATAATTTTCATTTCGGGCGGTGGCGAAGCGGGATCGACACTGTTTGCACCCGGAAGGCCGGATCGTCTGGATTTTGCACCCAGGGACGGGCGCTCACATAGAATGAATTCTGCGCCAATACCGGCACATCCTTGACCATGCTGTTGTCCGTCCAGCAATAACCTGCCACTTTCAGCTCATATACCGTGTCCCCGATACGCGATTTTTTGTTCGTGCAGATCGGCGCGTATTGAGGACTGACCTCGTGACGGATGGTGAGAAGATCCTGCGCATCATCAATGAAAAAACTCTTGCGGATTTTCCGCAACCCGGCGAAATTCCACAAAAACCCGTCCGCCGGATCAAATTTCAGGGTATCGTGGAATTTTTCCTGCCCATTGACGACGATTTTGTGCTCTGCCCTGACATTTTCCCCATAAAACGTTACCGTGATCTCCACAATCGTCCGCGACGTCTCCCTTTTTTTAAAAAATCCAGTATCAGCCATCTGCCGCCTCCGCGGCGATTCCCGCTCGATACCATCATCAGCCCAGACATAATGCCCTGATTCGATCGCCGCCATCACGACGATCATCGCTCCAACCATCAAAACCGTTGCGACCCCTCTTAACAGTTTCCCTCGTCTCATTCATCCTCCATTTCAACGATTGCCCAGTTTTCTACAAAAATAACTTCTTCATCGGACAATCCAACATTTTTTGACACATAAACAATGCACAATAATTATACGCTACGCCAACCCCAAAATGGAACCCTAAGGCGAGATTTTTTCGAGAAATGTTTATTGATTGCCGTTTGCTGCTCCAGATTGATTGGTGCCCGAAGGCCCCCCCGTTTGTAACTGTTGCGATTGAGGCGTTTGGTTTTGAATGTTGTTTTTCTTGATGTGTTCTTGCCAGACAGGAATTAGCCGCGGTA
This sequence comes from Candidatus Aminicenantota bacterium, assembly GCA_024644125.1. Taxonomy (GTDB): domain Bacteria; phylum Acidobacteriota; class Aminicenantia; order UBA2199; family UBA2199; genus JAHELQ01. The sequence goes on from JAHELQ010000663.1 coordinate 1,943, forward strand.
AAAACCACACTACTAGAAAAACCGCCGGAATCAATGTTACATAGTTCTTTCCCGTTTTCAAAGCCAGAATGAGCCCAGCAAAAATCGAACTGACGGCCACAACCATATCCGGATCCAGTTGGATTTGGGCGGACGGTTTTGTGTCGGCCTGCTTCTTTGTTGTGATCATTTGCGCAAAAAACCAGCCGAATAGCGCAGTGAAGAATATGATAAAGAGGTAAATAGGTTGATTTACAATCGAAGTGAAATTCGCCGCTATATCGCTTTTGTCGATGATGACGAGGGATGTCAAAATTCCAAATATCAAACCTAAAAACATGCCTTCTATACCACGCATAGTTCTCTCCTTTTTTCATATCATGATCTCATGTGATCGGTCAAACGGCGGCCGGACCAGATCACCTGGGTGATGATTCCGATCAATACTGTGATCGATGAACCGAGAATAATGGTCCAGCCAACAATCGCTAGAAAGAGGAGCAGTTTCTCCGGTCGCGCGATAGCTTGCTGTTCCAAAAGCGGCGCCAATAAGACGAGCAACATCTCCCCGAAAATCGACGAAAAAATTTGCGTCAGGATCACAAACAATACCGACCGGGTGACCGGTTTATGATTTTGTCCCTGAGTACGGATTTCCCAATGAAAAAGCACAATGGCCGCCAGAAAGGACACAGTCCAGAACAATAGAAAATAATTGAGGGAAATCAGAGATAAGGCCAGTAGCACGATAGAGAACAAAATAATGTTGTCCCTGCAATTCCGTTCCCGCTGTATTGCCTCAATATTGAATAATCTAGATATCCACGAGACGCAATCGGTTCGATAATGGGTGGATACAGTTAAAAGTATCTCTATTAGAAAAAAAAACACCATCATCAGTAGAAGGTATCGACAAAGTAAGTAGAAGG
>JAHELQ010000149.1 GCA_024644125.1 Candidatus Aminicenantota bacterium
AGCTCTGCAAACAGAATTCTGGAAGAGCTATTTGAGCGGGTATGAACAGCCTGTCCCCCTCGGTGATAAAAAAGCGAAGCCAGCTTCTTACCGGCGGTACGAGTTGAGTTTGAATCCGGCGTTTGTCAAGCGGATCGATGATTACTCGGCGCGTGAAAAAGTCACACCCGCCGCGCTGTTTTACAGCACGTGGGGGCTTTTACTCCACACCTATTGCAATACCCGCGATGTGGTCTTCGGCACTACAGTCTCCGGGCGCTCTCTGGAGTTGGATGGGATTGAGGAAATGGCGGGTTTGATGATCCAAACACCGCCGTTGCGGATGTCGTGCGCCGGCGGCGAAACCCTCGGCGAAGTGGCGCGCCGGATTGGGGAAACATTGACGGAGCGGCAGGCGTTTGAACACACGCCCCTGGTAAAGATCGCCTCCTATGCCGGTCTACCCGGCAACGCCTCGCTGTTCCAAACTATTGTGGTGATAGAGAACTTCCCTATCGGAGATATGCTGGCGGCCATCGATGGTCTTTTGCGGGTGGAATTTTTTCATATGGAAGAGACCGCTCATTATGATTTGAGTTTAGGAATCGCTTTTGCAGGCGGCGGCGCGAATCTCTCGTTTCAATACCGTGAAGGCGTCCTGGAAGATTATTTAGTAAGGGATATCGGCCAGGTGTATAAGTTGATCATCCGGCAGATAGTTTCGGAACCGGTTAGATGCGTTCGGGAATTGAAGCTAATCCCGCAGCGGCAGAAGGCCGCTCTCATGGCGGAATGGCAACGGGCCCAAACGTATGAAGCGCTTGACCGGGCCTTGCCCCAATTGTTCTTCCGGCAGGCGGAAGCGACACCAGACGCTCTGGCTTTGGTAAGCGGGCAGGACCACATCTGTTACCGGGAGCTCCGCAACCGGGTTCGCATTTTGGCGCCTGGATTTTCGGCAAGACAAACCGGCGGCGGTAAGGTGGCGGCATTGTGTATGGAGAGATCGCCAGAGTTGGTGGTTGCCCTCCTGGCCGCCATGGAGGCGGGGCATACAGTATTGCCCATCGATCCAGCGCTTCCGCCTGAACGGATAGCGTACATGTTGCAAGACAGCGGCGCGGCGTTGGCGGTGGCGGGCGAGCGCGGGGTAATACCAGCAGGGAGTGAGCAACCATGGATTTGTGTCGATGATTTATTGGAAGATCTGGGGGAACCCGACATGACCTCGTTTCCTGCGCCGGTGGATAATGCGTACATTATCTATACCTCCGGCTCCACCGGGAAGCCCAAAGGGATTCTGGCGCGGCACCGGGGAGTGGCGAACGTGGTGTCGTGGTTTGCCCGGCGCTACAAGGTGGGGCCCGGTTGCCGGGTGTTGCAAATGACGACAATTACTTTTGATCCGGCGATGGAGCAGATATTTTCGACCCTATTGTTCGGCGGAATATTGTACCTGTCCCCCAAAGAATTGTTGCGGTCGCCGGAGGCATTCGCCGCTTTTATCAAGACGCGGCAAATCGAGATCATCAACTTCGTGCCCCAGGGACTGGAGGAACTTCTGCCCAGGGGGGAATGCCCGGAAAGTCTGCGGGCGGTGATTTCCGGCGGCGAAGCGCTGAGTGAAACGATCAAGGATCGTTTGCTTCAGGACGGTTATCCCCTATACAATCATTATGGGCCGACCGAGACAACAATCGACGCCGTTACCGGGAAATGTATCGCCGGCGACGATTCCATCGGTAACCCGGTGGACAATACATTTTGCTTCATTGTGAATCCCTTTGGCAGTCCGGTTCCTCCTGGAGCGGCCGGGGAATTGTGGATCGGCGGCGAAGGGGTCGCGGCTGGATATATGAACCAACCGGAAAAAACCGCGGAGGTTTTTATTGATTGGAACTGGCGGCAGATGAAGAAAACGGTCCGGGTATACAAAACCGGGGATCTGGCTCGCCTGGATAGGAACGGCCAGATCCAGTGGCTGGGGCGACTGGACCGGCAGGTGAAGATCCGCGGCTTCCGGGTGGAATTGGGCGAAATCGAGACCATCCTCCGCTCGCATAAAGATGTTCGCGACGCGGCCGTTATTCTATCCGAAACTCCGGGGGGCGAGAAGATTGTGGACGCGTTTGTGGTGATCACAGGCATCCAGCCATCGGAGGAGCGGGAATCCGAGCTGCGGGATTATGCCGCGACACGTTTGCCTCTATATATGGTTCCCTCACGATTTGTGTTTCTGGGAAACATACCGCGCAACGCCAACGGCAAGGCGGACCGGCTACGGTTGCGGGCGCCGGCGGCGAAAAAAATTCGCCGCATGGATGGGGATCTTGCCGGGGACAGGTTGGAAGCGCTTGTAGCCGGAGCCTGGCGTGACGTATTGGGGATCGAGTCGCCAGGATTGGACGACAATTATTTTGAAGCGGGGGGTAATTCCCTAAATATCATCCGGCTGCGAAGCCGCTTGCAAACGTTATTGAAGTGTGAGATCGCGGTAACCACATTGTTTCAATATCCAACCATCCGTCAATTGGCGCGGCATCTGGCGGGGGACAGGTCTCAGGACCAACCGGCGTTGACGAGTCCGCAGGACCGTCCTGTTTTCTCGAATGAGATCGCCGTCATCGGCATGGCCGGCCGGTTTCCTGCGGCGGAGAACATCCGCCAGTTCTGGAACAATCTTGAAAGCGGGAAAGAGTGCATTACTTTTTTTAGCGCCGAAGAATTGACTCGGCAAGGCGTGGAGTCGCGGTTATTGAATGATCCCTGCTATGTGCCCGCCAAAGGCGTTCTCGAAGGTAGGGAATATTTCGATGCCGGCTTCTTCGGCTATGCACCGAAGGAAGCTTTCAATCTGGATCCCCAGGTGCGGGTTTTCCACGAGTGCGCCTGGGAGGCGTTGGAAGACGCCGGAGTGGATCCGCTTCTTCACGAAGGTGCAATAGGATTGTACGCCGGAGCGACATTGAACCCACTCTGGTTGCTTCGGCCATTGCAGGAAAAAGACGCGGGATTTTCCCAACAGTGGGAAGCGTTGCAATATTGCGATAAAGATTATCTCTGTAGCCGGGTGTCGTATAAATTGAACTTGAGAGGGCCTGTGGTTTTGGTCAGCACCGCGTGTTCCACTTCGTTGACAGCGGTGGATCTGGCGTGCCGTGGATTGGCGGCCGGCGCGTGCGATATGGCACTGGCGGGCGGGGTGTCGGTTACCCTTCAAGACCAACATGGATATATGTATCAAGAGGGGATGATACTCGCTCCCGACGGTCATTGCCGCGCGTTCGCCGCCGATGCCGGGGGTACGGTGGGTGGCAACGGCGCAGGCGTTGTCGTGTTGGAGCGGCTCGATGGAGCCTTGCGTCGCCGGCGGAGGATATACGCCCTTGTCAAAGGTTCCGCCACGAACAACGATGGGTCTTTGCGCGCTGGATTTACCGCTCCGTCGGTGTCGGGACAGGCGGCGGCGATTCTCAAAGCTCTGGCCGCGGCTGGTGTGGAGGCGGCAAGTGTCGGATATGTCGAGGCTCATGGCACTGGCACCAAACTGGGAGATCCCATCGAGATCGCCGCTCTTTCCCATGCGTTTGGAAAGGGCTTGCGGCAAACCTGCGCCGTGGGCTCGGTAAAAAGCAATATTGGACATCTTGACGCGGCGGCGGGAATCGCCGGTTTTATCAAGACCGTTCTGACGGTGTATTATGGCAAGATACCTCCCAGTTTGCACGCGGAGATTACGAACCGGGAGATCGATTTCGCCAATTCGCCATTTTTCGTGAACTCCCGGTTAAGAGATTGGGATGATTCCCGGAGGCCGAGGCGGGCGGGAGTCAGCTCTTTTGGGATCGGCGGAACCAATGTCCATGTGATCCTGGAGGAATATTCCGGTCACGCTGTGGAAGAAGATGATACTCCGCAGCGGGAATTCCACTTGCTGCCTTTGTCCGCCAAATCTCCCGAAGCCCTGGCTCGAGCGGCGGCTAATCTGGCGGAGCATTTAAAATCCCATCCTTATCTTCAGCTTCCATCGGTGGCGTACACTCTGCAAGCGGGACGAAGCCCTTTCCGATACCGCCAGGTGATGGTTTCCAACAATCTGGCAGAAGCGGGAGAATCGCTAGAGTCAGGCAACCGGATATTGAAATCGATCGTGTCGCCTGAAGAACGCCGTCCCTCCTTAGTATTCATGTTTCCTGGACAGGGGGTGCAATATGTCGGTATGGGACGGGAGCTCTACCGCGGCGAGCCTCTCTTCCGCAAACATCTCGACCGGTGCTTCGAAATATTGACTCCCCTGATGGGATTCGACCCCCGCTACAGGTTGTTCCCCCATGAAGCTGCGGATACCGAAGATTTTGAAAGCGGCGGCATTACCTCCACGGACATTGCTCAACCGTTGATTGTGGCGGTGGAGTACTCGCTGGCCCGGGTGTTGATGGATTGGGGGATCCGGCCGGCGGCGATGATCGGTCACAGTATCGGAGAATACGTCGCCGCGTGTCTCGCCGGCGTGCTGTCGCTGGAAGAGGCACTGCGATTGGTGACAAAGCGGGGGCGGTTGATGCAGGAGCTCCCCATTGGAGTGATGCTCAGTGTTTCACTGGAAGCGGACAATCTGGCGGAGTTTCTCGGTGGCGAAGTGTCGCTGGCAGCGGTCAACTCCTCCGAGCGATCGGTTTTGTCCGGGCCGGAGGGAGCCATCGCGGAGGTGGAGGTGCGGTTACAGGCAAACAATATCGAAACCCGCCGCCTGCACACATCCCACGCCTTTCATTCGCATATGATGGAACCAATCCACGACCGTTTCCTTGAAACGGTGAGCGGCGTTAAAGTGAATTCCCCGCAAATTCCCTATATTTCCAATTTGACAGGTACCTGGATTAAAGAGGAAGAGCTCGCCGCTGCGGATTATTGGTGGCGTCACCTGCGGGGCGCGGTGAAATTCGCAGCCGGCGCAGGAGAATTACTGGCGTTGGAGCGGCCAATTTTTCTTGAAGTGGGTCCTGGTAACGCCTTGAGCACATTTGTCCGGCAACACAAACAATGGGCGGCTGTTGACGGCGGGCTGACATTGAATATGATGCGGCGCCCGCGGGAAAAAATGACTGATGGTTATCTGCTTCAAAAGCAATTGGGGATGCTCTGGCTCCGGGGGCAGGCTATCGATTGGGAAGCGCTTCACAGCGGAAGGAGTCAATCCGTTGTTTCCCTCCCCACTTATCCGTTCCAGCGGCAACGGTTCCCCATCTCCTCCGGGATGCAGGCGGCGTTGGATATCCAGCAGACGCAACCTTATTCCGGGAAAAAAGAGGACATGTCGCAATGGTTTTATATTCCCTCATGGCAGAGGTTGGCGGCTCCGAAACAAACCGCAGTCGCTCTCGACGAGGAGGCCCCGGTCTTGATTTTTGCCTCCGGGACGCCATTGGATGAACATCTGCGCGCGATTATAACGAAGGATCACTGCCGGGCAGTATGGGTAACGGCTGGAGACGGGTTCCTGAAGGAAAATATCGGCCGTTACCGGGTCTGTCCCTCCAGCCGGCAAGATTCCCGGCAGCTTCTTGACTGTCTGGAAGAGGAAGGTTTTCTGCCCCGGCATATCCTTCATTTATGCGGAATCGACGGATCGTCGCAAGAAGGGGATGCTGTATTTTTCAGCCTCGGTTATCTGGCGTCGGAGCTTGGGAAGCGGCGAATCGACGGCGTACGGTTGGTGGCAGTCACCCGCGGCGTTTACGAAGTCAGCGGATTTGAGCCGCTGCTCCCAAAAAACGCTTCGGCGTTGGGCCCATTGAAAGTGATTCCGCAGGAGATCCCCGCCATCCGGTGTGTTCAGGTTGATCTGGACGAAGATTCCATCGTCTGCCGCACCGCGGGTACGGCGCGGCAATTGTACCGGGAGCTTTTTTCGCTTGACCTCGATCCTGTGTTGGCTTACCGGGGAGGATACCGGTGGGCGCAGTCTTATCGACCTCTATCTATCGGCGGCGACGAAGCGTCGCCATTGAGGCAAAACGGCACTTATCTCATTTCCGGCGGGCTTGGGCGCATCGGCTTGCTCCTGGCCGGCCACCTGGCCCGCCGGATCCAGGCGCGCCTCGTATTGACCGGTCGCTCCGATTTCCCGGTACGGGATACCTGGGGACGCTGGTTGGCGGCCCAGGATCACCACCATCCAGTGAGCCGGAAGATTCGTCTCTTCCTGGAATTGGAAGCCGGAGGGGCGGAGATTTCTGTCTTCAGGGCGGATGCGGGAGATCTCCGGCAAATGCAGGCTGTGGCGGACGCCGTTGAAGAGAGATATGGCCGTCTGGACGGAGTGATCCATGCCGCCGGCATAATCGGTGAGGACAATCTTTGCCCTCTGGATGAAATGGATGATGGATCTCTGCGGCGGCAATTCCAGGCCAAGGTCAGGGGCGTCGAGGTGTTGTCGGAGGTGTTGGCGGGGCGGGATTACGATTTCTGCCTGTTGATGTCCTCTACCGCCGCGGTTCTGGGTGGTTTGGGGTTTGGCGTTTACGCGGCGGCCAATAGTGTGATGGACGCTTTTGCCCATGCCCAAAACCGGGGGGAAGGTCCCCGGTGGATCAGTGTGAATTGGGATGGTTGGGATCTGGACGCGGAAAACGGCGGGCGTAATGGGGACAGGCGCTTGGGCGCGACCGTAGCGGCGCTGGCCGTGACGCCGGAGGAGGGATGCCGGGCCTTTGAGAGGATTTTGTCGGCGATGCCTGCGGCGCAGGTGGTCCAGTCCGCTGGAAATCTCGATGAGAGAGTGCGGAGGTCGTCGCTACCGGTGGACGAACCGCCGGCGTACGGGAACAGGATCGAAGATAGCCTGTCTCTTGAGCGTCCCCATCTTTCCACCGCGTATGCCGAGCCGAAAACTCCGCTGGAGAAAATCATCGCCGGCATCTGGAAGAGGTTTTTCGGACTGGACGCCGTGGGAGTGGCCGATGACTTTTTCGAATTGGGAGGGGATTCTCTAAAGGCGACTATTTTGCTCGCAAAAATGCATCAGCAAGCCAACATCCAGGTCTCGTTGAAAGATTTCTTCAAAACTCCCACGATCGAAGGTATCAGCGTGTTGTTCGGGGACCGGCGGCAAGAAATATACGAAGATATCCGGCCGGTAGAAAAACAGGATTGCTACCCCCTGTCATCGGCGCAGAAGCGGTTGTTTTTCCTGGACCGGTTCGAGGAGATTGGAGCCAGTTACAACATGCCCACTATCGTGAAGCTGGAAGGGCCGTTAGACCAGGAGCGGCTTGAAAACGCGTTCCGATGTTTAATCACCCGGCACGAAAGTTTGCGCACGTCGTTTCATCTGCTTGACGATCGACCGGTTCAACGGGTGTGGGATACGGTTGAGTTTGCAGTGGAATTATTGGATAACCGGCTGCTCCGAGATTTTGTCCGGCCGTTTGATTTAGCCGCGCCGCCACTGATGCGGGCTGGCTTGTTGCGGCGCTCCGACAACGAGTATATACTGATCGTCGATCTTCATCATATCGTTGGGGACGGCACTTCCATGACCAACCTGGTGAGTGATTTTTCCCGTCTATACGTTGGGGACAGGCCGCCGGATTTGGCGATTCAATACAAGGACTTTTGTCATTGGCAAAATAGAATCATCGAGTCCTTCGCCCTCAAATCCCAGCAGGATTACTGGTTGGAGCGATTTTCCGGCGACATTCCGCGCCTCCATTTGCCCGCCGACCGGCCGAGACCGGCGGTGTTCGACTTTTCCGGCCGCTCGATCCACTTCTCGATTCCCGCTTCCGTAACCGGGCGATTGAAGGCCGTGGCCGGCGATACCAACACGACCCTGTTCATGAACTTGTTGGCGGCCTATTATCTATTGCTTCACAAATACACCGGGCAGTGTGATATCGTTGTTGGCGCCAGCGTCGCCGGCCGGAGGCACGCGGACCTGCAACCTGTCATAGGGATGTTCGTCAATGCGTTGGCTATGCGGGCGCAGGTGGATGAAAACGATTCTTACCGGCAATTGCTGGAACATGTGAAGCAGGTCTGTATAGAGGGTTTCGAAAATCAGGATGTCCAATTCGAGGAATTGGTTGATCGCCTGGATCCCAGACGGGACCCTGCGCGGAATCCGATTTTTGACGTGGCGCTGGTGGTTCAGAATTTTGAGCATGCCGTAACCAGAATGGGTGATGTGACGTTGCAACCGCTTGTAAGGGAGAGCGTCACCTCTAAATTCGACCTCACACTATTCGCTGTGGAAATGGACGGTGAACTCCATATCGAGGCTGAATTCTACGCCGCCATCTTCGACGTGGAATCCATCCGCCGTTTGACCTCGCACTTTGCTGCGCTTGTAGAACAAATCGCGCAGCAGCCGGCGCTCTCCCTCAGGGATCTGAGGATGACTGGCGAGGATGAAAGGGAGCGGTTGCTGAATTATTGGAATAACACCGGTTGCGACTACCCTCGGGAAGCCTCGGCTCCTGAATTGTTCGACCGGCAGGTGGAAGAGACGCCGGACCGGGTGGCGGTGGAAGGGGAGGATGGCGTTCATCTGACCTACCGCCATTTGCAGCGGCAGGCACAATCGCTGGCCGGCTATTTGCGGGGCAGGTCCGGAGCGGGATCCCAGGAACCAGTGGGGATCATGATGGACAATTCGCCGCAAACGATCATCGCCATTTTCGGAATACTGGCGGCGGGTGCGGCGTACGTCCCGCTTGACCCATCCACCCCGGAGGAGCGGCTGGGCATGATCGTCAAGGATGCGTCGATCGGTACGATGCTTTCTTCGAAAAAATATATCCGTATTCTGAACCGGCTGCAATGGGACTGTCGGTCCTTGCGCACTTATTTATGTCTGGATAGCCGTTCGATATACAGTGAGACGGAAACGGAATCCAGCCAATTGATGGACGAGGGACTCTGGGACTATGTGGCGGGCACGGCCGAAGACGATGTGAGCGGCGGTGGCTGGACCAGCAGTTATACAGGACAACCCTTTTCCCGGAAAGAGATGGATGAGTACGCAGACAATGTAATCCTCAAATTGAAGCCCTTTCTCCACGAACGAATGAGAGTACTGGAGATCGGATGCGCATCCGGAATCACGATGTACCGGATCGCGCCGCAAGTGGCATTCTATTGTGGAACCGACCTTTCCTCGGGAATGATCCGCGTGAACCGGGAACGGGTGGAGCGGGAACAGTTGGATAACATCGATCTGTGTCATGTCCCGGCGCACCGGATCGAAACGATCCCTGAGAACCGATTTGACCTGATTGTGATCAATAGTGTGATTCAATCCTTCCACGGCCATCATTATCTGCGGCAGGTTCTTCGCCAGGCGGTAAACCTTTTGGGTGAAAAAGGCTTTATATTTGTAGGCGATGTGATGGATCAGGCTCTGAAGCATACTCTCATCCGCGATCTTGAAGCCTTCAAAGGGGCCAATACGGGGGGAGGATTTACTACGAAAACCGATTGGTCCACTGAATTGTTTGTATCCCGCGATTTTTTCCGGGACCTGGCGTGGGAGATCCCGGAGATTTGTTCGGCTGAATTTAGCGAGAAACTGCATACTGTGGAAAACGAGTTGACAAAATATCGCTATGATGTCATTTTGCGCGTCGATAAAAAAAGCGGAACCCTTCGCCGGCATTTTTCGCCCAAACAAAAGCAGCAACATGATTGGAGTCAGGTGGAACAGGTGACCCCCATTCATTCCCGGGACGGAATATCGTCGTTGGATCTGGCCTATGTGATCTACACATCCGGCACCACTGGACGCCCCAAAGGGGTGATGGTGAATCATCGGAGTCTGGTGAATTACATATGGTGGGGCAGAGAGGTTTATCTCAACGGCCTTCGCCCGCTGTTTCCACTCTATACAACTTTGTCTTTCGATCTGACGGTAACCTCCGTGTATCTGCCTCTTCTTTCGGGAGGCGGTGTCAAGATATACAGCGCTCGCGACGGCGAAGACCGGTTCCCTCTGGAGCGCGTCCTCGCCGAGGGTGTCACCGATTTTGTCAAGGCGACGCCGTCCCATTTGAAGATGTTTTTGACCCTGGACACCTCTGTGTCTCCCCATCGTTGCCTGCGAGGTTTGATCGTGGGAGGCGAAGAATTGGAGAGCGCCCTCGCCGCCCATATCCAGGAGAGGTTTGGAGGTGCGATCGCCATTTATAACGAATATGGACCGACCGAAGCCACGGTAGGTTGCATGATCTACCGCTTCGATGCTTCGACCGACAAGGCAAAGGGCGTTCCTATCGGCGGTCCTGCGGCGAATACAAATATAGCGTTATTGGATTGTTACCGCGAGCCTGTCCCCGTAAACGCAGTGGGTGAAATTTATATCGGCGGCGAATGTCTGGCCCGGGGGTATTTGAACCGTCCGGAACTGACAGCGGAAAAGTTTTTGGAGGGAGATTTCCGGCTTTACCGCTCTGGCGACCTGGCATGCCGTCGGCCCGACGGTGTAATCGAATATTGGGGACGCCGCGACGACCAGGTGAAAATTCGCGGCTACCGGATCGAAATCTCAGAAGTGGAGAACCGGCTTCTGGCAAGCGACACCGTTAAAGACGG
>JAHELQ010000150.1:0-1902 GCA_024644125.1 Candidatus Aminicenantota bacterium
CCTCCTTTTTCAGGGTGGGCACCCCTGTGAGTTATGTTTCAAAACAATAGTAGGATAAACCAGAGATAGTATGGGAAATTATAGTGATTGCGTAATGTTTTTTCAATCCCCAAAAAAGTGATTTCTCCTTTTTTAAAATTATCTGGAGCTCGAAAATTGAAAGTATCTTTTTTTTGTATATATTATTTATCAGAGCCAAACAAGAAGGCCGAGGTTTGGCTTCTATCGAGAGCCCGCCGGGTAAAATGGTCCGGGCTCAATGTTGACGACCTTGTGTCGCGAGTGTCGTTCAAATAAATGCTTCAGGCATAATTGCCAATTTGTACTTCTCCAGGAGATGTGTGTGCGTGTGCGATCATTTTCCGGCCTCTACGCGAGGACCCGGAGAATGGAAACATGTCTCTTGTGGCGAGTTTTGGTGTTTCCAGCGGGGGCCTGTTTCCATTCGAAACGCTAGAATAAGGAGATAGGACATGAGACAATTTACTGAATCCATGAAAGCGAAAGTTTTGACAATGTTGGCCACAGAAGGGTTGAACATCGCGCTGTATTTCCATTTCAGGGAGTTTGAAGAGGAATTCGCGTGGGAGATTCAGCGCTTCTTTGGAAATGGCGCTCTAAAAGCCAGCAAGAATGACGGTATGAAGCTGGTCAGGGGAAATCGCACTCGTCGCGGTTCAAAGGTATATCACTTTGAACTGCTCCGCTTTGCGCTGGACCGGCGGGGAGACAGCTATTCCTGGGGAATCAGTAAAATGAAGCCGAGGCCTTCCCTGGATCCCTCGGAAATGATACCCCAGGCGTTGCGGAATCAGTTGAGCGAGGCGCCTGTCGACGAGAACCGGGTGTTGACTCTGGATTTCGAGTTGGCCGGGTTGGAGCGGATGTTTCACGTCACCTACACTCGCATTCGGGACGACATGATTATCGGGAAAATGTGGGACGTGAGTGATGGCCATGATCAAGAGGAACTTCCGCCCGAAAATGTGGATATTCGTTTCGCCCATCCCTGGCAAAAGCAGCTCGACCATTCTTACACCGAGCTTTTCCTCTATATGGAAGGCAATCCCGGCTTGCGGGCGGAGATTTTCAGCCGGTTCTATCTACTTCAAAAACCCCTTATCCAACAAGAGCAAGCTTTAGGAAAAAATAGCGTCGATTCTATGTAGATCAGTTTTCACTCGTGTATCGATATGATTTGGCAACCAATGGATCGGACGTCAGGTAGATGGCGCGGTCGCCGATTTGGGGCGCCAGCATGGTGTCACAGGTTACATAGATCAGGTATTTCTCCTGTTGAGCCATGACTTGCAGTTGTTTGGCGAATTGAGCGACAATTCGAGAGGATGGGGAATCGAACAGATCATCGGCCATGTAAATGTCCGCACCCACCGAGAATAGATATGCTGACAGAATGTCTATCTGTACTTCATCTGGGAGATTCACGAATTTCAGGCGGCCATTTTGTTCGAGGTTGAACCGGATATAGAATTTTGCCCGGCCGCTTTTTCCATGTTCGAGCAAATCCGAAATCAAACGGACTAAGCCGATGGTTTTGATATCTCCGGGGATATGGTTGGGATTGCATATGTAGACGAACTTTTTTCGCTGCAACAATTCAGGGTGCGCGACGGTATCCTGGCCATCGATCAGGAGAAGGGACTCTATTGCCCCGGCTTTGCCGCAAAGAGCCGAGAATGTCTGTCCGATGAGGCGTTCGTCGCGGCTCAGCAGTATCAGCCGCTCTCCGCGGTTGATAGATAGGGACAATTTTTTGAGCAGATCGAATGATCGGCCTCCCCTACTGAATAAAAAAGAGTACCAGCGGTGGTGGATAACGCCCAGCATGACAAAAGTGTAGAATAACCTCAAGAACGCCCCGGTCCAGAAATATTTGGGAAG
>JAHELQ010000150.1:1912-8792 GCA_024644125.1 Candidatus Aminicenantota bacterium
GCCTCTATCGAGGCCGAGAAATTCGAGGGCTTCCTGGTAAAAGGTGGAGAGGGACAGAATCGATACAAGCTGCGAGAATTCGTCGTGACGCTTTTGAGTTGAGAGACGTTCAAGGTTGTAGTCGCCGGATGTTGTAAAGCTGTGAATGGATTGGATTTCATGGATTGCTCCGGGAATGGTGAACACAAGGACAAACCAGATTACCAGGCCGACGATAACCGGCCGCGCTTTGGATTTGATCGAGCCGGCGATCACTCCGGTCAGATAAAACAGAAAACTGACCGATAAGACCATGCCCGCCTGAATGAAAAAATGGAGATGATCCTGTGCGTCAAGGATAACGCCGTTCAGGAATAAAACGATGAGAGCGGTTATTTCATGAAGAGCCAGATATAAAACGAACGGAATGAAGCTGGAAATCAAAAGAGTGGCCAATAGCCAGTCGCGATCGAGAACCGTGTACAAAAAACGGGAAAATTCACGGTGCCGGAAGACGCGAAATCCAATCAGCAGTGAAAGTAGCGACGCTGCCATCAATTGTATTTTGGCGAAGCCATAACTCCAAACAGCCAGCGGCGATACTCCCGGACCACGCCCGGCGATTTCTATGAGAAGGCCTTTTTGAAGAAAATAATAAGACAAAGACAGCGCCAGTAAGAATATCAAAAGGTTCCTCCGGTTAAACTGACGGCCGCATTCAAAACGGGTATAGCTAAAAAGTGATTTGAAGGTCACAAAATTAACGGTTACATTTTTTAAAGGTGTGGTCTTGTATGTCATTTTAAGCTCCTGATTTTAATTGTTGGCGGATGTGAACAATATATCGTGTTTCTTCCATCGAACCCAAATGATCTCATCATGTATCATCCTGGCTCACCCTTTTTTAATATAGTTTAAAAACAGGAACGCTATACGCTGAAAATTTACCACGCCGGAAAAAATTAAACAAGTAAATTTATAGTGATTTTGTGATTTTTTTGATTATTCCATAGGCAATGGGTCTTTTCCAAAATCAGCCGGGTTTTGGATGATTTTCGGTAATGCGTGGAAGTCCGACTCGTGGTCCGGTGTCCGGGCTGCCGGGAACGCGAAGGTGGGGGCCGGGGCGAAGTCGGGGTGGTCGATGATGCTGGAGATTTCGGCGGGGATGAATTGGGACTTGAAGGCCGAGAGTTTTTCGAGGTTGGCTTCGCTGCCTCTGGAATCGTGATCGAGGAAGCGGAGGTAGGTTTGTTGGGCGTTTTGGTAATAGTGGACGGCCATGTAGAGATGGTGGGCTCTGGCCGATTGAAAATGCGCGATGGACTGGGGGGACGACTGGGCGTTGGGGCAGTGGACGGCGTCGTATTGGCGGGACAGGAGGTAGTGGCGGGCGGCCTGGGAGAGGAGGTGCTGGAGTTTGTGGTCCAGGAAGCTGAATTCCTTTTTCATGGCGTATTTTTCGCTTAAATTTTGCGGGAGGGATGATTTTTGTATTTCGTCGAAGAGTTCTTTTTTGTCGTTGGTGAAGAGGAGGATGTCGTCTTTGGCGCGGGAGATTTTGACGTAGTAGTCCTGGCGGCAGTTGAGGCGGCTTTGCCATGTGTTGAAGTAGAGGGTGGCGTATTTGTAGGAGTCGCCTTCGGCTTTCCAGGTGGTGCAGGCGTAGAAGTGGTCGATGTAGGGATAGTGTCGAGTGTCGAGGGTGAGGGTTTTGTTTGGGGTTTCGACGGTGAGTTTGGTGTCCTGGACTTTTTGTACGATGCCTGTCTGCCCGTTGAAAACGCCGAGGGATTTATCGTTTCTCAGGAGTATGACGCGGTCTCCGGTGGACATTTCGCGGGTGATGTCGCCGTCGTTGGGGGTCTTGAGATTCATGATTCTTCCGCTCGATAGTTCGCCTTTGTGTTTGAGGTTCTGGCGGACAATTTCATTCAGCAGGATGCGGTCGGCGTTGGTGCCGGAGATGATGACCGACTGGTGCCGGTCGCTTCGAGGAAGGTTCGAGTAGGCGCGGGCGGCCAGATGGCGGCGGGTGACGGAGCCGGGGATTTCAATGGTGTTGGGTTCCAGTTTTTTGAGGGATTCGGCAACTTTTTCCGCGGCCGCCAGATCCACGGCTTCGCGTATGTTTGCCATGGCGTTTTGTTGGCGGAAGCTGGTTTTCAGATCGAAGTAGTCTATTTTGTTTTCAAGGATCAGGTAGGTGTAGGGATTGCCCGCGTCAATGGGTTGGAGCTGGCGGTAGTCGCCCAAAAGAACGACTGTCGCGCCGCGCAAGGCCGAGGCTTGCTGGAGGTGTTGCATCAGCCCGTCGCTCAGCATGTTGGCTTCGTCCACGAACCACACTTCTTTGAGGCGGGAGCGTTTGAGGCCGCTGAAGTTCCATTGGTTTTGGATTTCACTCTCCGGGATTTGCGGCGGGTCGTTACCGGCTTTGCGCTCCAGGGCTCAGAAATGGCTGTGCATGGTGGAGCAGTTGATGCCGGTTTCGAGGGAAAGGTTGTAGGCGGCTTTGCCGGTGAAAGAGAGGCCGCGGAGAACGTAGCCTTCGTTCTCGAGGACGTTGCATACATCGCGGACCAGCCGGGTCTTGCCGGATCCCGCCACTCCGTTCAGGGCGATGGTCTGGTCGCCGGCGGTGAAGATGAACTCGGCGGCCCGGCGTTGTTCCCGCGTGAGGGGGGATTTGTCAAGAATGGGGCGATAGGTTTGGGGGGCGACGCGGATGTTTGATTTTCCTACGCCCAGGTAGATGCCGCGGATGAGCCGGTTCTCCTGGTCCTGCGCCAGATTGGGGCCGAAGAGGATTTCGCCATCGCTGTTCTGCCTGTAACGGGGCTGGAAAAACCGTTGATCCAACAGGTCGTTGAAGTGGGCCTCGATCTCGGGGCGGATGCCCTCGCCTTCCAGGGCCTGGTCCATGGCGTAGTCGATGTATTCTTTTCTGGTAAACTCATCGAAGGTGGCGTCGAACATCAGGTCGATGGGCTCGAAGAACTCTTCCAGGAGACGTTTCCGTTCGGCGGGGTCGATGGTTGCGACGGGGATTTCAGAGAGCCGGCTCGATTGGGGAATGTAATGGTGAACAAAGGCTTTGAGCATCTCCTCTTTGCGGTCCGCGGATGCGGTTCTGCCGTCCAGGTAGGCTTTGTAGTTGTCGATGGCGCGGTCGTAGTAGGTCATGGCTCTGGAGCGGGCGCGGTCGCACAGGGAACGGTTGGAGCGGAACCATTTCTGGAGCCTGGCTATGGGCTTGATTCTGGAATACCGGACTCTGGGCGGTTCGAAAGAGTGAAGGGTTTGATAATGCGCGGCTCTGAGGTTCCACTTCGCCCCCTGTTGGAGCAGGCGGGAGACTTCCGGCGTCATGAGCAGCAGGCGGTTGAGGGAATGGGACACGGCGGTTTCGGGTTTGGGGATTTTGCTTCTGGAGATGACTTCCAGGAGCGAGTGGCGGTCGTCGGTGAAGACGGCGATGTTCTCCCTGGCCCGGGAGATTTTGACGAAGTAGTCTTCCCGCGAGTTGATGTTGTGCTGGTTGGTGTCGATCTGGACCAGGACGTTCTTGAACGATTCGCCTTCGGCTTTCCAGGTGGTGCAGGCGTAGTAGTGGTCGATGTAGGGATAGTTTTCATAGCGAAGCTTTCGTTTTTCGCTGCCTGTATCGATGGTGATGGCGGTTTCGGAAACCGACTCCACAATCCCGGTCTGGCCGTTGTAGAGTTTGAGGTGGTGGTTGTTTTTCAGGAATATCACCCGGTCGCCGGGGGCCATTTCCAGTGTGAGGGGGTTGTCTTCCCGGTCTTTGAGGTGGAGCTCGACGCCCTCTTTCAGAACGCCGGTCTTTTTCAAATAATCGACGAGGTTTTTTTGTATGTAATCGAGGGTGTCGCGAACCGCTTTGTCGTGGGCTTCTTTCAGGGCGTCGTGGAATTGGTCGTTGACGGTCATGGCGATGGAGAGGCTCTTGGGGGCCGAGAATGTCAGGTCAAAGCCTATCCGGCCCGAGTTTTCCGCCACCTGGATGTTGAATTGTTTGGTGGATGCTTGTACGTCGAGTTTTTTGAGCTCCTCCACCATCAGTTGTTTGTATTCCGACCGGAAGGGGATGGTTTTGAGCGCCTGTTTGATTTGTTGGCATTTTCCCACCGCGACGTTATAGGAGACAGCTTTTACGGTCATGTTGCCTTTCGAGTTGACCTTCCAATCCAGGTCGCGCTTGAACGTGATGGAGAGTCCCGTTTGTTTTTGAACTTCAGTCTCCATTCGCGACAGGATGTTCATGATCACCAGGCGATGGGCGTTTGCGAAGGCGATCGAGGTTTTCAGGTGTTCGAGGTCGCGGGACAGGATGAATTTGACGTCGAAGGTGCGGAACTTTTCGTGCTTCCGTACCAGTTCGTTGAGTTGCCCCTCCGCCACCCGGTCGGACAAACCGAAATGCGCTTTCAGCGTCCCAATCCATTCGCCGCCACCTTCCCGCAGGTAATAGTTGTCCTTTTTGTAATAATCGGACGCCTGGGCGGCGGTGACGTTGGTGACGCCGAACATCGCTCCCTATCTCCCCGACTTGATCTCCAGCATCTTGAGGGCCAGAAACTGCCGCGCGTGCTCCAGGCCTTTGGCCGGGATCGCCTCCAGGTCGAAGAACGAGAGCAAGACCATCAAGGCCTTGCCATTAACCTCCGCCTGGCGAAGGACCACGTCGATGGTTTCTTCGACTTTCCGCAGCCTGTCATCGAGGGCGGAGAGTTCTTCCATTAAGGCGATACTTTCATTCCCGCTCCAGGGCCGGTCTTGAGATGGGCTGGACAACAAAAAGCGGAAATACTCGTTATAACTCGAAAATCCGTTCTTTTTCACCTGCGCCAGGAGGCTTTCCATCATTCGCTCATCCAACCGGAGAGTTAGTTTTTTGATCACATCACGCCTCTCGTGGTTATTTATTATGAGTTATATATCAATTTAAGATAATTTTCAACCACAAAAAATATTTTTTCTGCATAGTCCAGCATAAGGGAATCTTCAATGGAAATTTCCTTCTGAAATCCACCTCAGTGGCACATTGCCGTCACTATTTCCATTTTAATATTGGACGGTCTCTCATATGTGCCGTCAATTTGCCGTCATTTGGTTCCGACTAAACACACCCTCCAATAACGTTATCTTGCCTTCGTTTCGAGGCCGTTTTTCGCAACCCGAAGGGTTGCGTGGTGTGTGTACAGAAATTGAGTATTTTTAGTGTTTTGTGGTTAAAATCAGTCAATCAGCTATCTACATATTGATTATCACTAAACATGGGGATGCATGGATAAAGGAGAGTGGCTATTTAGATCAAACAAAGGAGAAAGGATGGAGAAGAGAAGGGAGGGAGGGAGAAAAAATGGAGGTACTTAAAAACATGGAGGAGAACAAAAGAGGAGGGATTGGAGGAGGGCGGAGGCCCCGCGCCGATCCGCGCGGGGCCTTTAGTACCGCTTTTTTTATTAGCGGAAGTCCGCCAATTTGCTTCTTAACTCCATTTCAACGGCAAGGTGTGAGCCTTCATAACTCTCCTGGATTTCCAGTAGATCCGGGAGTTTGCCGGGGAAAAGCTTTTTGAAAAGCTTTTGCATCACATACGCACAATCCCTTTGCAGAGGCGCCCTCAAGCTCAAGTCGCTTATGGCGGCGATTATTTCCGCGTCGGTGGCGGGCTCGATGTTCTCACCCGAAATCCGCCGGACGATGAGTTCTTTGCAATGGGCCTCGTAAAGCTCCGGGCTTTTGTCCATCAACGGTTCTGATGGTTTTAGAATGCCAAACGATTTGTCGATAATCCCGGCAAAGTCAGGAAAAACCCCTTGCATCTCACGGATGGTCCGGTCCGCTATCATGCTGCATTCAAAGACGGTCACGATTTGACAGAGTTTTTTATTGGTGCCGGTAAACTCTTTCAAACATTCCAGAAGGTTCCGGACTGTTGGTTCCGCGTTCTTGATCATCGCTCATTTCTCCTCTTTTACCAAAAAGTCAAACTCCTGGTCCTGGTAGAGGGATTGACCGCCGCAGGTGCGGCCAAACCATGAACAACCAAAAGCCTGGAGGATGACCAGACCGTTATTGATAAAACATTGGGTCCATTCATCGTCAATGAGATACCATTGGTAAACCTCCTGCGGATCGCTCGAGGAGTCGTGACACTCATGACAATAACCGCTTATCTCATCAAGCGCGACGTTTTCCCGCCGGCAGTTGGCGCACTCCCCCGGCTCTTTTTCGGCGGTAAATGGGGGATATTTGTTAATGATTGCCTCTTCCAGTTCATAGAACTGTTCAAACAGTTTTTCAACCAATGTCGATTGGTTCGCCTTGATGATATAGTTTAATTTTTTCTTGATTGCTTCATAATAGGTATTCATGTTATAGCTCCTCGTTGCCCAAAAATTGAAAATCGTCATCCGCTTCCGGCGCCTGTCCACACCAGGTCCGGCCCAACCAGCAACAACCGAACGCCCGAAGGACCACCAATCCTTTTTTACTGAAGTTTTTTGCCCAGTGCTCATCAATGGCCCACCATTGGTAAACGACCCTGGGCAGGCTCTCAGATTCAACACAGTTGCGGCAAAATTCTTTTTTCTTCTCTTCGGGCCAGCGTTCCATTTCTTTTTGACAACGCAAACAAATTTCCTCTCCTGGAATCATGTATGACACCTCGTAGAGGTTTTCCATCCCGTCATAAAGTTCCGTTTTTTCCTCTAACAGCATTGTCACCAATTCCGTTTGATTGCCTTTCAGAATGGTTTCCAGACGGTCTTTGATTTTGTTGTAATCTACGTTCATGGTTCTCCTCCTCAATGCTCCGACGGCAAATATAAAACCCATTGTTCGTCCAGCGCTAGAAATAATTTCAGGTTTT
>JAHELQ010000150.1:8802-10568 GCA_024644125.1 Candidatus Aminicenantota bacterium
ATAAATGATGTTTTCGTTTCCGTCGTCCAGGATAAAATAAAAGCTGTCGTCAGGGTTTTTGACAACGTAAACCACGTAAAATGTGTCCCTGAGCTTCGGCATGACGCTTGCCAGGTGATCCACCACCCAGAAGCATTGCAGCTTTTCACACATATCATTGACACCATCTGTAATCACAAGACCCGCCCGTTTAGCCAACAAGCTTGTATAGTAATAATTGGTGGTGCAATCGGCTTGAGGGTTGGTGTAGTATTCCAGTTTTTTGAGTTGGGCCGCAAGCTTTTTGGGGTAGCGGGCTTTTTTCCCCGGGTTGCGTTTAGTCATGATCCACCCCCAACGCGTCGAAAAGAACCATTTTTAGTGATTCCGCCATTTTTTGCGCTTCCGGGTTCAGCAAAACACTTTTCATCCCCTTTTTCTGAAAGATCATCCCTTCCGCCTGTAGGCGGTTCAGGATTTCGAAGCTATAACCTTTCCAGGCTCTGAAGACAAATTGTTCGGGATTTCTTGTGGACTCTTCCTTCCATCCCTGTAGATACAGGGCCAATAATACAACCGCCTCGGTTGCGTCTCGCAACCCTTGACAGTCCTTTGTTTTGGTGCTTGCGTCCTGTTGCATAAAATTCCTCCTCTGGGTGTTGTTTGTGAACTCCAGGGGGCGGGAAGGTGTTCCGGTTCCCGTCGCCTTGCTTTCTTCTTCTGTAAAGCCTTTAACTTTCATGTTGCCTCCTGGGCTGCAATTTTTTTGGCTGCCAGCCCTCACATGAGGGCGGTTGGCGCCAAAAAAAGCACCAATTGAATCCCTTCGGAGGCGTCGAGCGGATTAGAGGCTTGCGGCAATCGGGGGAAAAACATTCAGGGAAACGCAGTGCGAATAGCGCAATCTTTGCAGGCATCGGCCATGACAGGTACATTCCAAACCCTGGCGTGGACGATGCTTGCAAAGATAAGCGTCATGAGCTTGCGTTTACCCTTTTTCGCCCGATTGCCGGAAGACTCTTATCCGGTCGACGGTTTCGAAGGGATTCCACCGCTCAAAACACCCTTAGTGGGGGGTTTTAAAGGGGGGAACCTCCTTGGCGCCCCCTTTGGGCAAATATAGATGTATTTCAACAACCCTCTTGAGATAGCGAGCTCGCAAGGTCTGCCGGTGAGCGGTTGGAATGGCGAATAAGCCACGGCCGGGGGGCCGCGAGTGGAGCTGTAGGCCACACTCCGGCCGTTAAGCAGCGGAGGGAGCGGTCACCCGGTTGGGGCGTTTTGCCATGGAAGGCGATCGCCGGTGACCTGGCGGGCGGCACGAGTGCCTCTCTGTTTCCGGTATGATCCATCTTCCGTTCACCAAAAGATCGCTCTGGATCTCAAAGCCCTCCTCTGGGCAAATATAAAAAAAGATCAGCGACATTTTCACTCACCCACGACAATGAGCCCGAGAGGCCGGTGACGGGTTTGCAAAAACACCATGCAAGCGTCCTTCACGACTGGCGCGACCTTCCGAATCAAACCGCCCGTCACCGGACTTCCGGGCGATACTCTCCCGAAACAATCTCGATCACCAAAAATCTCTTTATTTCCCTAACCCCAGAGCGAGCCCTTAGTACTTAGAACACTGAGAACGATTACTGGTTCGCCGCCCTTTGCCCAAACACCGATTGCCCCAACACCGGCGGCCACCCAAACCAGTCCCAAAACAGATCCCGATGGGTATCGATGAGCGTTTCATTCAAAACATGCTCCCTGGAAATGCGGATCCCGTCCCTATAGCA
>JAHELQ010000664.1 GCA_024644125.1 Candidatus Aminicenantota bacterium
GGTGGGCAAAGGCCTTGATATGAATGAATTCCCCCTGCTGAAGGAGCGGGAAACAGACCGGGTGGTGTTGGTGGTTGTTGGCGGAGACAAAGGATTGTGTGGGGCGTTCAATTCTCATCTCGACAGGTATGTCGTCGAGCGAAAAGCCGAATTGGAAGCGGCGGGCCACCAGGTGCAATGGGTTTCCATCGGCAAAAAAGTGACCCGACATCTTCAAAAATTGAACCAGGAACCCCTAAAAAGCCGGGTGGATATGATGGCCCGTCTGACGTACGCGGATGCGCTCGTTTTGTCGGAATATTTACAGGAACTTTTTTTAAAAGATACCGGTATCAATGCGGTAGAATTTATATATACAGCCTTTAAATCCGTTTCAAATCAGGAGATCGTAAGCGAACGGTTGTTTCCTTTGAAAAATAAATGGGAACAAACTTTAAAAAACGCAGAGGACGATCTGGAGTATATCTATGAGCCGGAGCCGAGAATGATATTTGAATCATTTCTGCCGCGCTATATTAACTCCCTGGTGTTCCGAATTTTACTCGAGTCGTCGGCATCCGAGCATGCGGCACGGATGATCGCCATGGATCTCGCGACGCGGAACGCCAGCGATGTCATTCGTAATTTGACTTTATCATTGAATAAACTGAGACAGGCCTCGATTACCAATGAAATTCTGGAAATCATTACGGCGACTGAAGCTTTGAAGGACTAGGAGGGAATAGAGTATGAGTGCGCAAAAAAAAGAATATAAAAACCAGGGGAAGGTCATCGAGATCATCGGACCCGTTGTGGATGTTGAATTTCCCGAGGGAGAACTTCCTGCAATCTACAATGCCCTCGAGATTGTATCGGATGGCTTTGAAGTAAGTGAACCGATTCGTATTATAACTGAAGTGCAGTACCACCTGGGGGAAAATCGCGTGCGTACGGTGTCGATGCATCCAACCGAGGGCCTTGTCCGCGGGATGAAGGCGCTTGATACTGGTAGCCCCATCACCGTTCCGGTAGGCCGCGAGGTGTTGGGACGGGTATTGAATGTTATCGGTGATCCGGTAGATAAGCAAGGCCCGGTTAACACCAAAAAAAGATATCCGATTCATCGCCCTGCCCCTTCGCTGGAAGATCAGGATACCTCTCTGGAACTATTCGAAACCGGGATTAAAGTCATCGATCTTCTTGAACCTTACTTGAAAGGTGGAAAGATCGGACTGTTCGGCGGCGCCGGTGTCGGTAAAACCGTTCTGATTATGGAAATGATCAATAATGTTGCCAAGAAGCACGGTGGCTTGACTGTATTTGCCGGCGTTGGAGAACGGACAAGGGAAGGAAACGATCTTATCCTCGAAATGAAGGGGTCCGGCGTAATCAATAAAACGGCGCTCATTTACGGGCAGATGACCGAACCTCCCGGAGCCCGCTTGAGAGTGGCGCTGACAGGTTTGACTGTGGCTGAATATTTCCGTGACGAGGAAGGTCTCGATACATTGTTGTTCATCGACAACATCTTCCGTTTTACCCAGGCCGGCTCCGAGGTTTCGGCAACTCTGGGGAGGATGCCTTCCGCGGTCGGTTACCAGCCCAATCTCGCCACTGAAATGGGTGAAATGCAAGAGCGTATTACCTCTACCAAAAAAGGATCCATTACGTCTATTCAGGCCATTTACGTTCCGGCGGACGACTATACGGATCCCGCTCCGGCGACAACATTCACACACCTGGATGCCACTACCAACCTGTCCCGGCAGTTGACGGAAATTGGAATTTATCCAGCGGTCGATCCTCTGGCTTCCTATTCCCGGATCCTGGATCCCAAAATTATTGGCGAGGAGCATTATCAGGTTGCCCGCAGAGTGAAAGAAATTTTGCAGCGATATAAAGATCTTCAGGACATCATCGCGATCCTGGGAATGGAAGAATTGTCCGATGAGGATAAACTCGTTGTCACACGAGCCAGAAAGATTCAAAAATTCCTGTCGCAGCCCTTCTTTGTGGCGGAAGAGTTTACCGGTATGAAAGGAAAGTATGTCGAGATAAAAGATACGATTCGTGGCTTCAAGGAACTGGCGGAAGGCAAGTATGACGATTTGCCCGAACAGGCCTTCTACATGTGCGGAACTATCGAGGATGTCCTCGAAAACGCCAAGAAGATGGGGTAATTGGATCCATGAGCGAAGCCATTGAACTGGAGATCGTTTCATCCCAGAAATTATTTCTGAAGGTCAAGATCACCGATCTGTACATTCCCGCTTACTATGGAGAAGCGGGAATACTCGAGAACCATCTTCCGTATATCACCTTGCTTAAGATGGGGGAAATCTCCTATACCGATCTAAAAGGGAATCGCAGTTATTTTTATATAGAGGATGGATTCCTGGAATCAGCCAACAACCGGATTGTCATCGTATCAGATTCTCTGGAATCAGGCCTGGATTTGAACGAAGAGAGCATCGTCGCTGAATTGGATGACGTTTCCAAAAAAATAAAATCCTCGCTCAAAGGTGAGATTTCTCCAGAAGAATTGAGCGCCGCACTTGAATTGCAGCGGCGCCTACAAGTAAAATACAGCATCATCAAAAAGCAAAAAACGCCAAAAAGCCATTCATAACCGGTTAACAAGCTATAAATATATCGCCGGTTGGGATTTTTGGATTGACAGGAAGATCGGTTCCAGGTACAATAGGCATAATTACGAATGATGAAAAAATTTTATTACAACTTGAGGCCGTTGCTGTTCGCTGTTTTTTCGTTTTTTTTTTATCAAATGATTTACCGTCCCCAATACAATACTGAGGATTTCACCACCTCTTGCCTGATTTTCGCCGCCATTATGGCGTGGACTGCAAT
>JAHELQ010000665.1 GCA_024644125.1 Candidatus Aminicenantota bacterium
CAATGGGAGAAACTATCTAAAAATGCGTTTGCAGCCGTGTAATCCCCTTGTCCGACGCCGGCGGAAAGCCCTGTCACAGAAGAGCACATCACAAAAAAATCAAGCGGATCGTCCATAGTTAAAAGGCTCAAATTCCAGGCCCCATAAATCTTGGGAGCCAGTACACATCCGAAGGCCGCTTCTGATTTAGACGCCAAAAATCCACCTCCTGCGACTCCGGCGCAATGGATGATGCCATTGATGGGGCCAAACGCCTCCCGTACCGATCGGAGCACAACCTTCATCTCCTCTACCGACGCGCAATCGCCCGGAAAATATTCGATTTTACTCCCATTGGGTTCTAGCACCGGCAGGCCGCTTCCCGGCAAATCTTCCAATTGTTGACCGGAAGGCAAAGCGGTTCGCCCATTTAGAGCGACCTTTACCCGCCGCTCCCGAGCCAGGGAACGCGCCAGTTCGCGACCGATCCCCCCCAGACCGCCGGTCACCAGATAAACGCCGCCCTCTTTGATGAGGTTGACGGATTCCGAATCTATCTTCGGCAGAAGCCCATACTCCTGGCAAAACCTGAGGCCACTGCGGAAGGCGACGATCCCGGGAGCCGGAGGAGCTGATAGTTCCCGGAGCGCTACACTGGGAGCTGTGCAGTCCACATCGACATACCTGCAACGAAGATTGGGATACTCTTGACCAATGGTTTTCCCCAAAGCCAAAAAAGCCGCTCCTGCTGGCCGGAGGTACTCCTCCTGACCAGTCACGCAGTGGGCGTTGGGAGCCGCCAGCAACAAATCCAAATCGATGTCTTTTTG
The DNA here is from genome assembly GCA_024644125.1 of Candidatus Aminicenantota bacterium. Lineage (GTDB taxonomy): Bacteria > Acidobacteriota > Aminicenantia > UBA2199 > UBA2199 > JAHELQ01. Next base: position 810 of record JAHELQ010000665.1, read on the forward strand.
CTCTTGGAGTGATTGCGCCAGGTGAAACAGGCTCCAGACGCCCCCTCTGAGATCTTGATCCAAATCTTCGCTATCTCCCGCTTCAAGAACGCCCGGTTCCACGAACGATCCAGTGTGCACAACGGCATCCAGGTCGGCTGCTTCCACTTCCTCCCATAGGCGGTCATATCCGTCGCGATGTCGAATATCCCGGCATGGGACGACAATCACTTCGTCGTACCGGGCCCTCAGAGAATCCGCCATACGCTCCGGCCATTCCCCCTCTCCCTGCAATAGCAATACCTTCGCCCCCAATCGACCGACACTCGCTTCAGCGAGTGGTACTTCGATCCATCGGATTTGGTGAAGCAACAACTCCGGTTGAGTGTTCGCTACGCCACCCCGCACTCGTTTTAGTGTGTAATCTTCAAGAAGAGCAACCACATTACCGGATTGATCCAGGATGGCGACGTCGAACGAAATTGTCTCGTCCTGGTTTTTGGCGCTTCGTTCCCGCTGCTGCAGACTGCGGGTCACCACGCTGACAACCGAAGCCGGCGCCGGGGCGAATACCCGCAACCGCTTCACCATCAACGGCAAATAGGGAGCTTGTTGGATCCCGGTGTCCGCAACCGCAGCGCAATGAATGGCTTTATCCAGAAGTGAGGGATGAAACGGATGCGCGACCAGATCTTCGCGATACTGGAAGGGCAAACTCAGCATGCCGACCCACTGGAATTCCCCTGCCATCACTTTTTCCAGGCAATCCCACCGGGGCCCGGTCGATATGAAACCGCCGGCCTGGATTTGCGGTAAAAATTCCCGCGGGCAGTCTGCCAGAAACGAAGCGATATCCATGGGCTGGGGGGGAGTGGAGTCTTCAAAAACAAGCTTTCCCGCGGCGTGGGTTCGCCATTCCCCACCATTATCCGACGGGACAGTCCGGCTCGCGACCTTCACAACCATTTCCTCCAAAGAATCGGTGATTACAATAGTATGTATTTCTACTGACTCCTCGTCATTCACTTTCAGCGGTGTGGCCAAAACAAAATCCCTCGCTTCGGCGATTTTCCCCGGCCGAAGTTTGAGAGCAGCTTCGATCGCCATCTCGAGATAAGCGGTCCCCACCAGCACCTGGTTCCCGTTCACCCGGTGTTCCCCTAAAACCCAATGATGAGGCGGATGAAACACCGAAGAAAAAATCGTCTGCCCAGCGGTTTCCACCAACGTCTTTTGTAGCAGGGCTCCCGATACCGGGGAATCGTCCCTTGTTTGCAAATCCAGCCAACACCGGTGTTTCTGGAATGGATATGTGGGGACAGGCACCTTATGACAATCACAGCCATCGTGCACCGATTGCCAATCGACTATGGCTCCTTCGGCATAGGCCCGGCCTACTGTCTGCAAATCCATTAATTTATCCTGTATTGCGACTGTTTTTCGAGATATCTCATCCTCCGTCAAATCACCCGCTTCCCGGACCGGTTTGTTGGAGGGCACAACGCGGAAACTCCCGGCGAAAACGCCTTCGAGACCAGCTTCGCTTCCCTCTTCATCCACTTTTTTCAGTTTGGCAAGGACCTCGCCTTTTGAACCGCCCATAACCGCCAACCGGTGGTTGTAGTGCCCGCGACCAGTGTTGCTGGTATAACAGATATCAATCAGGCGATTCGCGTCTTCCGACGAGAAGTACTCGATATAGCGCTTGACCAGTAGAGACAACGCTTCACTGGTCCGCGCCGACAGAGCCAACAAAACTGGGCCGCAGGCATCATTCGGGACCGCGCGAAGGGGCGCCTCCTCCAGCACTACATGGCAATTGGTGCCGCTCAAGCCGAATGAGCTTATTCCACAACGGCGGGGAGTGTCGCCTTCGGGCCATTGAAGACAGGAATCATTCACAAAGACCGGGGAATCGGCGAAATTGATTTTGCGGTTGGGAGTCTTGAAATGCACCGTGGGGGGAATCTCACGGCGGGTCAACGCCAACGCCGCTTTTAGAAGACCTGCTAGACCTGCGCCACAATCCAGATGTCCGATATTGCTTTTAACCGAA
>JAHELQ010000151.1 GCA_024644125.1 Candidatus Aminicenantota bacterium
GGCGTCCGGCGCCAGATTGCCTCTCATTTCCATCAAAGCAGCCAGATACACCTCTTTCAGATCGGAGTATTCCTGGTCCATCGCCTTGCTTTTTTCCCGCAAGACTTTAGCCTCTTTTTCAAAAGCGGCGATCAATTCAATCACAGGGTCTCTCTGGGCCATCAACTGATTGAGATTCATCTTCAACATCTTGAGGCGCACCTCGGGATCCATCAATTTGGTGTTGTCGTACAAATTATCGACAAACGCATCGATGGCATCCGGGGACTTTTTCGCCATCAAATCCTTCAACGCCACCGGAACATCTCCAACCGGCAATGCCATCATTTTCTTCAACTGGAATTTAGCGTACGCGCGGTCAACATCTGGATGATAACCCCTTTCGGCGATTTTCTGCCGCATGGTAATCATGGGGATATTCCTCTGCTGGAAGTCGGGATCGCGTTTGATGTCGGGCTTTTGCCGCTCGGACACCGTTCGGAAGATGATATAGCCGTTCCCCAGCACAGCGGAACCGGAAAAGTAGTTGAACAAAGATGAAAGCCTGAAGGTGGTCTCCTGGAACGCCGTATATTTTCCCATAAAGGCATCGATGTTTGCAAGGGCGGCGCCATATTTTTTCTGCCGATCCGGCGATTGGTCGATCCACGCGGTGAACTCTTCCATCTGTTTGGCCTTTTTCGCAATAATATCGGCAGACGTCATTCCCTCGAGCTTGCCTTTGCGGTTTTTGATGGAATTCCACAATCCTTTCACCTTGCCGGCGTATTTGATCTGGATGGCGCGATCGTTTTTGCCCGCGTCCTCAAAAAAGGCCACCAATTCTTCAAGCAAAACCTTCCGCTCGCCCAATTGTTTCACATCCGCTTCCAATTCCGAAAGCGTTTGGTTACGATACGTTCTACCAGGATACCCCATGACAAACGTAAAATCCCCGTCTTTAACGCCTTCCAGAGAAATCTTGAAAATGGATTTTGGAGCGTAAGGGACATTGTTCTCGTTGTATTCCTCGCCCACGCCGTCTTTGGAGACATAGGCCCTCAAAAAGGTGAAATCACCGGTGTGGCGCGGCCACATCCAATTATCCTCCTCTCCGCCGAAGTTACCGATCGCCATGGGCGGAGCGTACACGATGCGGACATCTTTTAGCCGTTTGAATTTGAACAGATAATAGCGGTTGCCGCTGTACATCTTCTTTACAATGCAATGCAGGTCTTTACCGTTGCGCTCGGCCGCGGCAATGATGTATTTCGTTTTGTTCTCGATGGCCTTGTATTTGGCAAGCGAACTCATTTTGCCGCGCACCGCTGATTTTACCTGGCCTGTAACTTCTTCATACCCGACCAATACATCGGCGATATACCCTTTGGCGGGGATTTCATCCTTCAATTCCCGGGCCAGGAAGCCATGCTCGAGATAATCCTGCTCTTTTGTGGCAGCACGCTGGATCGCGCCGAAAGCGACATGGTGGTTAGTGAGAATGAGCCCCTTCGGACTGACAAACTCTCCGGTACCCCCGCCCAGATGAACCACTGCGCTCATCAAGCCGGTGCCGTCTTTTTTATACAAATCAGAGGGATTCATCTGCAACCCCAGATCATTGAGACCGAGATCGGTCATCTGATGGGGCATCCACATCCCGTCGTCAGGGTAAGCGCTCATAAAAAGTCCCATAATCACCATAAAAAACATCAATTTCTTTAAAAGCGACATAAATTGACTCCTTCTTTGTTGAGGTAAAATTTTTCTTATAATTATTATACGCAATTATTTTTCCTTAGTTCAATAGTTTTTGACGATTATTTCAATTCCCCTCTTTCAACCCTACATGCAACATAAAGATTCAACCGAAAAAATCACCTCTTAAAAAAAGTCTTGACATTCCAATCGCAAAAGGCTATACTCCTCCGCATAAAATGACCGCCAGTCATTTTATACAGCAATAAACATTTTATGTTTTTTCGTAAAACCATCTGGAGGTAATCATGGGAATCGCTGAACGCAAGCAGCGGGAAAAAGAGAAACGCCGCAAGGCTATCATAGAAGCAGCCGAAAAAGTGTTCTTCACTAAAGGAATCGATCCTGCGACAATGGACGACGTGGCGGAAGAGGCTGAATTGAGCAAAGGGACCCTGTATTTGTATTTCAAGAACAAAGATGATCTCCTGCACGCCATCGTACACAGAGGACTCGAGATATTGTTCCAGAAGTTCCAGGCCGTGGCGGCCGAAACGATGCCGGGGATCGAAAAATTGCAGGCCATCGGCAGAGCCTACATCGGATTCTTCCAGGAAGACCGCAATCACTTTGATATCATTATGCACAAAGATCCCAGCCAAATCGAAATCTCGGACATCGAGGACAATCCCGGTATTGCCTGCTGCAAAGAGGCTGGCGACCGGATCTTCTCCCTCCTGGTCCAGGTCATCCGGTCGGGCGTCGGCGACGGTTCCATCCGGCCGGACCTCGATCCATTGAAACTATCGATTACCCTTTGGGGCCAATTGAGCGGAGTCTTCCATCTGGTGGCCAAGAAAGAGAGGGTACTCAAAGAGATGATGGGACTCGAACCGGAAGACCTGATCAATTACTCCCTGCAATTGACCCGATTCTGCATCGCTAACACCACTTCGACCGGAGGAAACCAATGAAGAAGCTAATGATATGCCTGGCGGCGATGATCGCCTGCTTCCCGGCTACCGCTGTTTTGGGACAGACACCGCTCGACGGGTATATTCGAGAGGGATTACGAAACAACCTGGCGTTGCAGCAGGAGGAGTTCTCGCTCGAGTCGAGCCTACAGGCTTTGAAAGAGGCGCGGGGAATGTTTCTCCCATCGATTTCCATCGAAGCCCGATATTCGTTTGCCGGCGGCGGAAGGGAAATCGACTTTCCGGTGGGAGATCTGTTCAATCCCATCCATCAGACTCTAAATCAACTCATCGCGGCCCAGGGAGCGCCCCCGCTATTTCCCACAGACCTTGCCAACCAGCAAATTCCGTTCTTACGCCCCAGAGAACACGAGACCAAACTCCGGGTGGTGCAGCCTGTATTTCAGCCCCAAATTCTACACAACGTCCGCATCAAATCGATGCAGAAGAAAAGCCAGCAAGCGGGATTCAACGCATTTTCGCGGCAATTGGTGTCGGATATAAAAATCGCCTATTACACCTACCTCCAGGCCCTGGGAGTCAGTAATATTTTAACCGACACCCGGAAATTACTGGAGGAAAATCTCAGAGTGAGCCGCAGTCTAGAGGCCAATCATAAAGTGACCGCCGAAGTGCCATTGCGCTCCGAGGCGGAACTTCTGGCCCTGGAAGGCCGGATCGCGGACAGTCACAAGAATGTAACGATGGCTGCGGCGTATTTCAATTTTCTATTGAACCGTCCCCTGGACGCAACAGTCGAAGTAGGCGAAAATCCATCGCCGGAGAATGAACTCGAACTCCCAGCGCTGCGAGAATCAGCCCTGCGCCACCGCGAGGAATTCTTCCAGGTGCAATCGGCTCTGGAAGCGGCCCGTCATGGAATCAAACTTCGCGACGCCGCCTGGTTGCCGGCAGTCACAGCGGTGGTTGACTATGGATTTCAGGGGGAGGATTACCGCTTCGGCAAAGCCGACGATTACTGGATGGCATCCCTTGTCATGAGCTGGAATCTCTATCGCGGCGGCCGGGACAAGGCGCAAAAGACTCAGGCCCTTTTGCAAAAAAAACAATTGGAAGCGGGTCTCGAACAATTGGAGGCCAAGATTCTCCTGCAAGTGACCGAAGCCTGGCACCGGGCGGATGTGGCACGACGCACGCTCGCTTCCCAAGAAGCCCAAGTAAGGAGCCGTAAAGAGGCGTTGCGCATTGTCGCCCGCAAATATCGCGAAGGCATGGTACCGCAGATCGAGTTCATCCAGGCCCAAAACCAGGCGACCGCCGCCGAGCTAGAGTATGCCATCGGCGGATACGGTCTATTGATGGAGGAGGCCCGCCTCGAACGGGTGTGCGCCCTCTATCCATTGGAAAAAACAACCAATAACGCCCACAAGGAGTGATCCCATGCAAAAAAAAATCAAACGAGTGATTCCCTTCGCCCTCATCCTGGCAATCATCGCGGCATTGATCGTCACCGCCGCGTGCAACAGGGCCGGAAAAGAGAAGCCCAAGACCATCGTCATCCCTGTCGAAATCGGTCAGGTACGGATCGATACCTTCTCCGTGCCAGTCAGAACCAGCGGTCGCCTATTTCCCCGGGATATGGCGAGATTATCCTTCAAAACCGGCGGTATCATCAAGAACATCCCTGCGACCGAGGGCCAATCGGTCAAGGCCGGCGCCTTGCTTGCCGTTCTCGATACCAGCGAAATAGACGCCAATGTGACCCAGGCGGAAGAGGCGATGCAAAAATCGCGACGGGATCTGCAACGGGTGAGCAACCTCTACAACGACAAGGCCGCCACTCTCGAACAATTACAGGACGTCACCACAGCGGCAAAAATAGCCGAAGCCCGGCTAGGTATCGCCCTCTTCAACCGCCGCCATTCCCGGATTACGGCGCCTGCGAACGGCATCGTGCTCAAACGAATGGCGGAGGAGAACGAAACAATCGCCCCCGGTTATCCGGTGGTTCTTTTCGGTTCCACCCAGACCCAATGGGCGGTAAAGGTGGGAGTGACGGAGAGCCAGCTCATCCACATTTCCACCGGCGACCGGGCCATCGTCCGCTTCGACGCCTACCCGGGCGAGACATTTGCGGCAACGGTCTCTGAAGTGGCGCTAGCCATCGACCCCTCCAGCCAGACGTATGAAGTGGAGTTGACTCTGGAACCGCAAACCAAAACGCTGGCCGCCGGTTTCGCGGCGAAGGCGGAGATATTTCCCAACCGTCAGGAGACCTACCGCTGGGTCCCCTTGAGCGCCCTGGTGGAAGGGACAGGCAATGTGGCGGCGGTGTACACAGTCAGCCAAAACCGGGCAAAAAAAATCGTTGTCCACATCGCCCACATCCTTGACGGCAAAGTCCTGGTGGCAAAGGGGTTGGAAAACATCGACACCATCGTCACCGAAGGGTCGGCTTACCTGGCCGACGGAGCGAATGTCGAAATCGTTTCGCAACCGGAGACAGGGCAATGAGACTGCCTAAAATTGCCATCGACAATTCCCGCTTCACCATCATGGTGGTGATCCTGCTCTCTATCTTCGGCATAAACGCGGTGGTCAACATGCCAAAATCCGAAGACCCACCGGTCTCCAAACCCGGAGCCAGCATCTTCGTCATCTATCCCGGCGCCGGTCCTGAAGATCTGGAGCAGTTGGTCATCGATCCCATAGAGGAGACGCTCAACGAATTGGACGATATCAAATCCCTCAATTCCCGCGCCGAAGACGGATTAGCCACCATAAACATAGAATTTTTGGCCGGAAGCGACCCGGACGAAAAATACTCCGATGTGAACGAAAAAGTCAACAGCGTCGCAAGCCAATTGCCGGATGAGATCCTGCGTATGGAGACCATGAAATGGTCCATTTCCGACACCAACTTCATGCAGATCGCCCTGGTTTCGGAAACCGACGAATACCGGGATCTGGAAAAATACGCAGACCGCCTGAAACGCAAACTGAGTCGCATCAAGAACATCAAACGGGCAGCGATTTTCGGCTTCCCAAAGCAGGAGATTCGGGTAGCACTTGATCTGGAAAAGATGGCAAGCATGAAGATTCCCCTCAACCGGGTCATGGGAGCCATCCGCTCGGCGAATCGGAACATCCCCGGAGGTACCGTCGATAGCGGCGGACGGAGGTTCAACGTGGAGACCAGCGGTTCTTTCGAATCATTGAGAGAGATCGAAGAGACCATCGTCCACTCCGAAGGAACCAAAGTCGTCTACTTAAAGGATATCGCCGCAGTCTACCTGGACTACGAAGATCCCAAACATCTGGCCCGGTTCAACAAAGTCCCCGCCGTGTTTGTCACAGTGACCCAGAAAGAGAACACCAATCTATTCGACATCGTGAACCAACTACATCCGCAAGTGGAGGAATTTGCGGCAAAACTTCCCCCCTCTATCAAGCTCTACTATGTGCACGACCAATCCGGGAGCGTGGAAGCCCGGCTGCGGGATTTCTTCATCAACCTGGTGCAGGGGATCATCCTTGTGGGGATTGTCATCTTCCTATCCATCGGTATGAGGGGTTCGATTATCGTGATGACGGCGATTCCTTTTTCACTGCTGATGGGCCTCGGCTTTCTCGATCTCAGCGGCTATGGTTTGCAGCAAATTTCCATCTCAGGCCTGGTCATCACATTGGGTCTATTGGTAGACAACGCCATCGTGGTGACGGAAAACATCTCCCGCTTCCGCGCCATGGGGGACAACCGGCTGGACGCCGCCATCAAAGGCACCTCACAGATCGGTTGGGCGATTGTATCCGCCACGGCCACGACGATTCTTGCCTTCCTCCCTATCGCCATGATGCAAGACGTGTCCGGGGAATTTATCCGCAGCATGCCGCTGACCGTCATCTACACATTGACAGCCTCGCTGCTGGTGGCCCTGGCAATAACGCCGCTCATGAGTACCCGTTTGTTGAAGTCCAATCCGCCCGGGAGAATCCGCAGGGGATTGGATCGTTTCATCGAGAACCGCTACCGCCGGTGGCTTGCCTATTCATTACAAAATCCCAAAGCCATTGTAACGGCAGCGTTGGTAGTCTTCGTCGCCAGTCTCGCGCTCTTCCCCCTCGTGGGTGTCAGTTTTTTCCCAAAAACCGATAAAAACGTGTTTTTTATCAATGTCGAGGCTCCGTCGGGAACCAGCCTCGACAAAACGGACGCCATCGCAAACGAGATCGAGAGCATCCTCGAACGCCAGCCGGAAGTGGCTTTTTTCACCGCCAACACCGGTCGCAGCAATCCCCGCATCTATTACAACATCATCGAAAAACGAGATCGAAGCAACATCGGTCAATTCTTCGTCCAATTGAAGGACAGCGTCACGCTGCCGCAAGCGACGGACCTAACGCAACGGTTGCGCGACATATTCTCGCGCTACCCGAAGGCGAAATTGGAAATCAAGGAATTGGAGCAGGGGCCTCCGGTGAACGCGCCGGTGGAGATCAAAATCCAGGGTGAGAAGATGGAGATGATCAAAAAAATCGCGGGCGACGTCGAACGGCTCTTCCGCCAGACCGACGGGCTCATCAACATCGGCAATCCCATGGACACTGCCAGGACGGATCTCAAAATCCACATCAACCGCGACAAAGCCGGAATGCACGGCATCTTGCTGGACGAGATCGACCGCTCTGTGCGCATGGCCATATCAGGAATCCCTGTCTCCCAATACCGCGACGCCGAAGGCAACGATTATGACATCGTCGTCCGCTCAGCGTTCGAAGGGAAGGTAGGACTCGATGTGTTCGATAGAATCTTCCTGGCATCTGTCACCGGCGAACTCATCCCCCTCAAACAGGTGGCTGCGGTAGAGCTCTCCACCAATTCATCGTTAATCAACCACTTCAATTTGCAACGGAGCGCCACTGTGTCCGCTGATGTTTCACGGGGCTACTCGGTCCAGGAACTCACCGCCGGGGTAATCGACAAACTGGACCGCTATCATTGGCCCGAAGGGTACTATTACGAAGTATGGGGCGAGAAAAAAAACCAGGATGAATCCTTCGGCGGTATGGGCGACGCCATCTTTTTGGCCATCATCGCCATCTTCGCGGTGTTGGTGTTGCAATTCAGAAGCTTCGTGCAACCGCTCATCGTGTACGCCGCGTTGCCTCTGTCCATCATCGGCGTCATCCTGGGCCTCCTGGTCACCGGCTACACGTTTTCGTTCACGGCGTTCGTCGGGCTTACAAGTCTTGTGGGCATCGTGGTCAACAATTCCATCATTCTGGTGGACTACACCAACCAATTGCGCAAAGAAGGAAAGGAGATCGCAGCGGCGTTGCAAGAAGCCGGCGAAACCCGCTTCACCCCTATTATTCTCACCACCCTGACAACAGTCGGCGGTTTGCTTCCCCTCACATTGAGAGGCGGCGACCTCTGGGCTCCCATGGGCTGGACCATTATCGGAGGACTTCTCACCTCCACCTTCCTGACCCTCATCGTAGTACCGGTGCTCTACCGGCTGTTTTGTCGCCGTTAACAAAAGTAAGGGCCGCCCCGGCGGCCCGTTATCCCTCTTTCAACCGCGTCTTTTGAAAAAAATCATTAAATTTTCCAAAAAAATTTGACATGCTTTTTTAGATCTGGCAATATAAAAATTAAGAGGTGACATTAGAGATGCATTACGCAGTAAGCAGAATAGCGATAGTTATCAGTATCATTGCCTTGATACTTCCATCCGGATGTAAGGTGAAGAGCGGGATGGCCGAAGGAGAGGCCGAGCAGGAAATCTTCCGCCTGGTAAACCAATATCGCGCGTCAATCGGATTGAATGAATTGGACTGGAGCGACGTAATCGCCGAACAATGCCGCTTACATAGCCAGAATATGGCCTCGGGAGCTGTGGATTTCAGTCACGCTGGATTCGACCAACGGATTGCCGCCATCGACGCCGCCCTACCCTATCTATACGCGGCTGAAAACCTGGCGAAAATCGCCGATTTCGACAATCCGGCTGAGGCGGCAGTGGACGCCTGGCTCAATAGCCAGACACACAAAGAAAACATTGAAGACAATTTCGACACAACTGGAGTAGGAGTGGCGAAAAGCAGTGATAACACATACTATTTCACCCAAGTATTCGTATTGCGTAAAAAGTGACGGTCACTGCTCGAAGGGAGAATCCTCTTCATCAGATTGTTCAAGCAATTGGGCGAATTCCGCTTCGAGTTTTTTGAACTCCCCTTTCTGCTTTTTCAGTATATCCATACATACCCGGGCTGAATCCAACGCTTCGCGTGTTTTTTCGACCAAATCATCGATGCCGATCTCGTCCTTGTTCAGCGATTCGGTGATTCGCTCCAGTATCGCGTAATTTTTTTCGTATGTGTTCGATTTTTCGCTCATGACTCCTCCTCACGTACAATGGCGCTAACGCCATCAAAAAATTTCAGCCGGGCCCGACCCACAGAGCGGAACGCCCCGTCGGTCTTGATAACGCGACCGTCTCTTCCCAATGTCATGGTAAATCCCTTTTTCAAGATGGTATCCGGCGCGCTTGCCTGGGTCAAACGGAGATGCCCATCGAGCCCCTTCTCCTCGTCCCGCATTTTTTTTCGCGCCAGGTTCAAGATATTCCCCCCTAGAAGGGAAAGCTCGGCGCGTTGCATACGGTTCTGTCGCGAGCGTTTCAAAAAATCGAGGCGAGATATTGTTTTTCCGAGCTCCAGCTTCCGTCTCCGGGCAGCCATCCTGCTGCGGGAGAGCAAGCCGGCGGACATCTCAGACAAACGGCGATGTTGAAAATCGAGCTCTTTTCGGTTGCGAAGGGAAACCGACCGTAGCTTCTCTGCCACCTGCCGCTCCCGGTCCAACACCAGGAACGAAGCCGACTGGTGAAACCGCCGGACCATATCCACAAACACCCGTTCCCGGAATTTAAGCGCTTGCCTGGCCATGACCGGAATATTTCGGGCAAAACCTCTTATCCGCGCCATCTCGCCCTCCCGGACCCGCGCCACATAAGAGATTAAATTGGAGACGACTCCGGACAGTTGCTGACGCAACGCCAGCGCGCGGTCGTGCAGGAATTTGCCGATCCCCGACGGGGTAGACGGCGTAGGCGTGAGATGGGAGCACAATTCAGCCGCCGAGAGATCCTTCTCATGACCAATGGCCGTCAGCACGGGCACAGTCGCCAGGCAAATCCTGCGGCAGAGACGGTAGTCGTTGAACACAGCCAGAGATTGTTCGCTTCCGCCGCCCCGGGCCACCACAATAGCGTCGAGCGTCACTCCGACTCCGAGCTCCAGAAAGTCGATAGAGCGCATCACGCTCTCCACTGCCCGCGCCCCCTCCATCCGGGAATCGATAAAATAGAAATTATATGCCTTTTCAAAGGGAAGAAGTGCTGCCATGATGTCCTGTACCGACGTCCCTTGAGACGAAGTGATAATCCCGATATGATCCAACAGCCCGGGTAACCTCAATTTTTTTTGGTTGTCGAGAATCCCCTCCTCTTTGAGGCGGTCAAGCGTGATTTCCCGTTGGTTGCGGATACGGGACTGGGTGTATTCAGGCAAAATATCCACCAATGTCAGCCGCACATTTACCGTGTATTTGACGGACAGCCCCACCTGCACCAGGAAGAACACTGGAAGGTCCTTCTCCAGCCGGTCAGCCACCCCCAATTGTTTGAGTTTCGCCTCCACCAGGGCCAATTGGTGGCTCCGGGCCTCCACGCTAAAGTGAAGATTCTGGCGGTCATCCTCGTCCGACAGGTCGAAATAGGAACCCCACGCATAACGCTTGATTTCCGAAGCCACCACTCCCCGGACCCACACATCACCTGCCAATTGGCTTCGAAGCACCCGGTCGATATGATTACGCAATTCCGACACAGTATAAGAATTGGGAAAAGGAGCGGCATCTACCGGCA
>JAHELQ010000666.1 GCA_024644125.1 Candidatus Aminicenantota bacterium
TCCGCCCGGAGCGATCCCTACCCGCAACAACGGCGGCTGAGCCAGATCAAACGGGCGGATGAAGCGCCGGACGACCTCAGCTTCCGATTGGCCTTCGTTTAAAAATTCCACAGAAAATTCCACCTGCCCGCGCACCCGCTGAACAGGTTGTCCTTCTATCAACTCAAAGCCGGTGCGGAAGCTGTCATGCCGCGCCACCATATGGCCGAAACTGTCTTCCAGCCTTTTGAAATCCATATCTTCAGGCAATAAAAGAGCGGCGGGCAAGTGATAGGCTGTCGATGATGGATCCATTTGGTGCAGTACGAACAGTCGTCGCTGAGCCGGCGAGCAGGGATAGAACTCCTGTTGCGGCGCGAGGGGAATCTCCTGCCCTTTGTAACCGGCGCAGGTTGCCAGGAACTCCGAGAAGCGGCGAATCGTCGGCTCTTTGAAAATATCCAACAATTTCACATTATTGTTTGTCTGTTTCTGGATCCGCGAGACCAAAATCGTGGCCTTCAACGAATGCCCCCCCAATTTGAAGAAGTTTGCGTCGATGCCGATGCGCTCCTCAGGAATCCCAAGAACCGATGACCAGATGCTCACGAGAGTTTCTTCCAACTGGTTACGTGGCGGTGAGTATTGTTGGGCCAGGGTATCTTCAACCGCCGGCAGCGCGGCCACATTGATTTTGCCGCTGGGAGACAGAGGTAAGGCGTCCAGTTGAATGAAATGGGCCGGCACCATATAATCCGGCAGTTGGGCTTCGAGATACTCCTTCATATCTAGCCGTTCTTCGCCGTGGCCCTGCCGAGGGACAATATAAGCCGCCAGGTACCTGTCCCCCGCGGCATCCAGTTTAGGTAAAACCAAAACCTCATTCACCGCCGGATGCCCAAGAATCTTCGCACGAATTTCATCCGGTTCGATGCGGAAGCCCCGGATCTTCACCTGCCGGTCCATGCGGCCGCAAAACTCGACGGTCCCATCGGGACGGAAACGGCCCAGGTCGCCGCTTCGGTAGATAAGCGAACCATCAAACTCCACAAATTTTTCCTTTGTCAATTCCGGCCGGTTCAGATAACCGCGGGCCACTCCCTTGCCGCCGATGCAAATCTCGCCCATCGCTCCCAATGGAACCGGGCGCAGTTTCCCATCCAGGATATAGGCCCGGTAATTGGCCAATGGCCGCCCAATGGGAAGAATCCCCGCCTCCCATTCGCCGTCGCCGCTCCATAAGGTGGCGTTGATGGTGGTTTCGGTGGGCCCGTAAATATTGATCAGATGACGGGGATTGAAGATCTCCCGCAACCGTCGGTGCAGAGATTGGTGAAACGCGTCGCCTCCCACGAACAGATAATCGAGGGCGATATCCCGGCGGTCCATGTGCTGAAGAATCGCTTCCATGAACGCCGGGACGATGTTGAGGATATTTATTTTGTTGCCTGCGATAAAATCCCACAACTTCCCTGGATCTTGCCTGACTCCATTGGCGATCAAGAAGAGCCGCGCGCCGGTTATCAGCGGCAACGTTATATGCATCAACGAAACATCAAAAGTGAACGTCGTCAACAAGAGATAGCGATCAGCCGCATCCAGGCCGAACCTGTCCCTCAATCCCATCACCTGGTTCGCCAGATTGCCATGATTCACCATCACCCCCTTCGGTTTACCGGTGGAGCCGGAGGTATAGATAATGTAAGCCAGATCTTCGGCTGCCAGATGACGCTCTGCGATGCCGGCTTCAACCTCCTGCGGCAGAAAAGGTAACTCATCCGCCGATACGATGTCGCGGCCCGGCGCAGGCATTTCCTTCCCGGTAATAAACGGAGCGATAGCCAGGCCCGGGATGGTTTTGACAATATCTAGCGGCGGTAATTGGTTGCCATGCGCTATCATCTGCCCGATTAAATGGGCAAAGGTGATTTCCCCCTCCCCCAATACAGCCAGATCGATATTGGGATCCTTGAGCATGGTGGCGTAACTGCTGGTGGCGTATGGGCCGCCGGAAACGATGGGGACATCGACTCCCCATTGCCGCAGATACGCCGCTGTTTTATGGAAAAAATCCTTGTAAAAGTTGAGGGTACGTATGCCGATGATATCCGGTTTGAATTCCAGCACCATGCTCTTCAACTCTTCCATGCTGTCGAAATCGATGCGGGACCTGGCAACCTTGCCCTTCACGCTGCGAGGGAAGGTCTTCTGCAAATGTGTCATCACATACAATAGTCCGATAGGCGGTTCTACCACGTCATACATGATGCGGCTCTCGCTAGTGAAGAATTGGCTGAGATCCAGGAGTAGCACCTTCAGAGCGCCAGCTTCCGGTTGCGGTTTGGGAAATGCGGCCTTGATTTTTTGGTCCAGATCCAGCACCATACCATAATCCGGCGGCAACCAGGAGGTCTTCAAATCCGATGGCTCAATGCCGGCTACCCCTAGCAAATCTTCGATGGAGGCGATCTCCATCGGTAAATAAGAATTATATTTTTGCACCAGTTCATCTTCCGTCAGCGCCTTCATCTGTTGAGGCAACACATCCAACAGCCGCTGTTTGTTCAGAAAGTAATCGTTCAAGAATTCCGCCTGGTAACGGCGGGTGAACTCTTTGGGAAACGGCAAGGTCTCGGGCAATTCATGATAGGCAAGATCCGCGCTCCGTAGAATCGCCTCCTTCGAGACACCGCTCTCCATGGCTATCTCCGCCATCCGGGAATTGGGGTAGATGTTGAGGATATGAATATAGGGGAAATGAAGCCACTTGAGACTTTTGACATATTCCAACGAATGAAGAGCCTCCTCTTCGGTCTCGCCCGGCAATCCGTGCAAGAGTTGGGTCTCGAGAATCACATGGG
>JAHELQ010000667.1 GCA_024644125.1 Candidatus Aminicenantota bacterium
CATTTTGGTCTTGCTTCAGCTACCGGACTGATACTTTTAACGGTTGTTCTCGCCATTAACCTGGTACAACTTAGACTTACCGGAGTAATCGGAAAGGAGAACAACTGACATGGCAACACAAAGAATTTCCACCCGAAAACCCGGAGAAAGTCGTATTACAGGAATTTTGTTGGTTGGTTTTTTCCTTATTTTGAGCATTATCATGTTGATTCCTTTTGCTTCCATCGTAGTAACTTCATTTAAGGACAGTGGTAGGGTAATAAGTGATGGTTTTAACTTGAAGATCAGCCTCGAAACTTTTACTCTCGAAAATTATCAATACTTGTTTACAGGTGGCGATCACGATTATTTTCGATGGTTTGGCAACAGTATTCTTGTAACTGCGGCCCAAACAGTTCTGACATTGTTCATCAGTTCGTGGGTTGGATATGGTTTTGCCATGTACCATTTTAAAGGAAAAAATTTTCTGTTTATCTGCGTTTTGATTGTAATGATGATCCCTTTTGAGATCATTATGTTGCCCATGTATCGTGAAATTGTGGCTTTGAAATTAATCAATACATATATCGGTATTATGCTGCCTTTTCTGGCCCATCCGATCGCTATATTCTTTTTCCGGCAATTCATACAAAGCATTCCAAAAGAGATCGTGGATTCAGGGCGGATAGACGGCTGTAGTGAATATGGAATTTTTCTTCGGCTCATTCTTCCGATTATGAAACCGGCGTACGCAGCCATGGCAATTTTTGTTGGGATGACTTCTTGGAATAATTTCTTATGGCCAATGCTAGTATTAACCGACGCAAAAAAATTCACGCTGCCGATTGGTTTAAACAGTTTGTTGGGTGTCTATGGCAATAATTATACGTTGCTAGTCTCAGGAGCAGTCATGAGCGTGCTTCCGATTATGATATTGTTCTTCAGCGCACAACGATTTTTCATTGAAGGGATGTCAACAGGTAGCGTAAAAGGATAAATCAAATGCCCTCGAAAAAGTTCTCATCGAATGATAAACAGATATTTAAAGCTTCATTGATACTGGATAAGGATTTTGCGATTGCCAGAGTAGATGAAAGGTTGTATGGCTCATTTATCGAACACCTGGGCCGATCGGTCTATGAGGGCATTTATGATCCAGTCAATCACAAGTCAGATTCAAGTGGCTTCAGGTTGGATGTGATCGAGATGATCAAAAAGATGGGTGTTTCAATCATCAGATATCCGGGTGGTAATTTTGTTTCGGGGTTCAAATGGGAAGATTCTATCGGACCGCGTGAGCAACGGCCCAAACGATTGGATTTAGCCTGGGCTACCACTGAAAGTAACCAATTTGGTCTGCATGATTTTTGTGATTGGTCAAAGAAGGTTGGCAGTCAGGTTATGTATGCCATTAATTTGGGTACGCGCGGCGTGGATGCGGCACGTAATATTGTTGAATATGCCAATCATTTCGGTGGAAGCTACTGGAGTGATCTTCGCAAGCAAAATGGAGCTGAAAAGCCGTTCGATATCAAACTCTGGTGCCTCGGCAACGAAATGGATGGCCCCTGGCAGATCGGGCAGAAGACTGCTTATGAATACGGCAGACTTGCCAATGAAGCTGCAAAGGCGATGAAATGGGTAGATCCCTCGATTGAATTAGTCGCTTGCGGTTCATCAGCTTATGATATGCCATCGTTTGGAGCATGGGAATTGGAAATGCTTGATCAATGTTACGAAAATGTTGATTATGTTTCACTGCATCGATATTATACAAACCCAGCAAATGACACACCAAATTTTCTCGCAAAAAGCGTGGACATGGATGCATTCATTAAAACGGTCGTGGCTCTTTGTGATGCTATTGGCGGCAAGAAGCACAGCAAGAAGAAACTCAATCTTTCTTTTGATGAGTGGAATGTATGGTATCACTCTCGTGAACAAGATGAGCAAATTCTTAAGAAAAACCGGTGGGGACAGTCTCTTCATCTCCTCGAAGACATTTATAATTTTGAGGATGCTCTCCTGGTAGGCAGTATGTTAATTACGCTCCTCAGAAATTCGGACCGGGTGAAAATTGCCTGCCTTGCCCAATTAGTCAATGTGATTGCGCCAATAATGACCAGCGAGCGTGGCTGCTGGTCACAAACAATTTACTGGCCTTTTATGCATGCCTCCCGATACGGTCGCGGGACTGCACTCCATCCTATTATCAATTCTCCCCTTTACAGTACTTCAGAATTTGATGATGTGCCATTATTAGATGCTTCTGCTGTGCTTGGCGATGAGGACACTCTGACTATATTTGCAGTTAATCGTAGTTTTGAAAACGATATACTTTTGAAATGTGATCTGAGAGCATTCCAAAATTTGGAGTTGGAAGAACATATCGTGTTACATCACGATAATGTTAAAGCAATTAACACCGAAGATGCTCCAAACACTGTAGTTCCCGTTATTCGCAAGGATTGTAGATCAGAAAATGGGAACATATTTGTGCAAATCCCCGCTTTAAGTTGGAATGTGCTTAAGTTCTCTGTGAAAATGAAATAGAAGTAAGCGCCTTGTAAGGTAATCCTGGCTACCTTAATATGTTTAGTGGGCAAAAAGCCAACATGAATAAGGATTAAAGCGACATCCAGGGGGCATATAAATGCATTAATACAGTTCTTGGCATTGAGTTTGGCTAGACTCGCATCAGATTAACCAAGACCATACACTGATCGCAACTGGCAGCCATGATTGCTTTAAACGATTTAATATGGATGGATTTTCCAGGAAAACCCTATTGACTCTCAACTGTCAGCGTGCTATTATGTTATCGATAACGGGAGCGATAACGGGAGCGATAACATAT
>JAHELQ010000668.1:0-1043 GCA_024644125.1 Candidatus Aminicenantota bacterium
TCCAGAGAAACTTGGCGGGGAATGTGAGGGCGAGATACGCATCGCGGGGCGACGGGGCATTCTATTTCAGAATCCCGATTCGCAATTGTTTTCGCTGACAGTAGGCGACGACATCGCCTTCGGACCACGGAATTTTTGCTGCGGGGAAGAAGATGTAGCTCTGCCGGTGAGGGAGGCGGCGCGGGTAACCGGAGTCGAGGCTCTGATGGGGCTCTCTCCGAATGTGATCTCCACCGGCGAGAAACAGCGGGCGGCGCTGGCGTCGGTGTTGAGTATGCGACCGGATCTTCTTGTATTGGACGAACCCACGGCGTTTCTCGACCCGGCGGGCAAAGAGGCGGTGATGGAATTGTTGCGGCAACTAAGCATCGGAGGCACTACGATTGTGATGATGGAGCACAATCTTCGGTTGGCACGGATGTTCGGTTGCCGGATTGTGAATTTGATGGCAGGATGCGTCGTCGAAGATGGGGATGATGGGGATTTGCCGGATGAGCTGGGGCTTTGTGAAGGGGAATTCCTGAATAATGTTGAGCGGAAGCGGCGGTCGCCCGGCAAGCGTAAGGCCGTCGAGATTTCGTCGCTCTGTTTCCGGTATCCAGGCGGGCGGGAGGCGCTCGGGAAGATTGATCTCTCGATCGACGAAGGGGAATTCGTAGGCATTTTGGGGCCCAATGGGTCCGGGAAGACAACGCTCGCCAAACACATGAACGGGCTTCTCTCCCCCTATTCCGGTAAAATTACCGTGTTTGGTAAAAAGCCGGAACCGGCGGTCGTGGGGTATGGATTTCAAGATCCGGATTACCAATTGTTCGAGAGCACAGTGGCGCGCGAAGTGGCGTTCGGTCCGGGGAATTTGAGATTGGAAAAGAAGGAGATTCAGAACCGGGTACGGTTTGCGGCCGAAGCGACAGATCTGCTCGATGTGCTGGAAGCGGATCCCCACATGTTGAGCGCCGGGCAGAAACGGTTGGTGGGAATCGCGACGGTGCTTGCCATGAACACACCGGTCATTGTGTTGGACGAGCCCAGCGCGGGATTGG
>JAHELQ010000668.1:1053-2834 GCA_024644125.1 Candidatus Aminicenantota bacterium
CAATGATGAGGGGCGAACAGTGATCGTGTTGTCCCATAATGTGGACCTGGCGGCACGGTTTTGCACCCGGGTGATTGTGATGAACAGAGGCGGAGTGGTTTATGATGGGGCCCCGGAATTGAAGGAATGGCACGCTTACATCCGTTGACGAAGTTGGCGGTGCTGGCGGCCATAACTCTGACGGCGTTTGCCGTTGAAGGAGTATGGGCGATCGGTCTCTTCGCAGCCCTGGGGATTCCGGCCTTCGGACTGCGAAAGGTTTTGTGCGGTGGAGTTTTCGGGAGTGTGGTCTTCCAAAAAAAGCTACTGCTCATTATACCGCTCGCGTTTCCTATGTTCTGGTTGATGGCCGGGGATGTGGGGACAGGTGCCTGGATGGCGGCGGTGTTTTTGTGCCGGTTGGGGGTATTGGTCCTATCGGCGCTGATCTTTGTGGGGGTTACCGGGCAGGATCAGCTCATCCGGGGTTTGGTGCAGGCGCGGTTGCCGGTAGAGCTGGCGATGATGATGACGGTGGCCATCCGGTTTGCGCCGGTATTGCTGCAGGAACTCAAAGACATATTAAACGCCCAGAGGGCGCGGTGTTACAGGATCAGGCCGGGCAATCTCCAGGCATTGGCGATTCCGGCGGTATTGCTGCTGTTGAAACGCAGTCACGACGTGTCGCTAGCCATGTGGACAAAGGGCTACCGGGGAAAATGGAACAGCGGCGGCATAAGATTGGAATTCCGGCTGCAGGATATCATCCTGCTATTTTTCGCTGCAATAATGGGCGGGCTTGCGGTTTTTGCGTAGAAAAAATGCCCGGTTTGTTGACGGATTGGAACTCTTACGCTATCTTGAATACAAGCATTTATATTTATAGTATTGAGGAGTGAAAGATGGAGTGGGAATCATGTATTCATTCCCTATATGAGAACGTTATATCCCGGGTTCCTGTGCCGTTCCGGTCCATGGTGAAGCCTCTCCTGCGGGAGGCGGCCGAAAAAAAATGCCGCGAGCGGAACTCGTCCCATATCAATGAAGCGGACTTGATAACAGCGCTGCTGGACATCACTCCCGGCCCATTCAAATCGCAGATGACAGAATCGCTCGGCGAGTTGGGAGTGGATGTGGGCCGTTATGTGCGGCTCAGGGAAATCCAGGACCAGTACAACCGTTCCTGGCAACAATTCGAAAAAGCCTTCCACCCGGGGAATTATTGGTTTACAATGTACTTGACCGATCGTTGCAATCAGCAATGCCAGCATTGCGCCGCGGATCTCCGCCGCCACAGGGAGGAACTCGACACAGCACAATGGATCGCCATCATCGAAAATCTGGAAGGAGCTCTGCGACAACAGAACCGCCGGGGCGTCTATATCTGGTTCGGTGGTGAGGCTGCCTGCCGGCGTGACTTGCCGGACTTGATCCAATATTGTGGGGACAAAGGTTACTTTCACGCCATTTCAACCAACGGTATTCTTTTCGACAAAAAGTTGGCGGCCCATTGCGCCACCCACAACATGAGCCATGTCTTCGTCAGCCTGGACAGTACGGTTCCTGAAAAAGCCGACATGATCCGCGGTGTGCCGGGGGCCTTCAATGCTTCTGAAAAAGCGATCAAGATTGCGGTCGCTCATGGTTTTTTAGTGGTGGTGACAACCACCGTCATGAAACAAAACATCGATGAGTTGGAGGATATCAAGGCATTGATCGAGGACTGGGGCGGGGTCCCCTATTTCCGGGCGGTGATCAAGCAGCGCAACGCCGCCAAAAATTGGGACGGTATCGGCCTCTCT
>JAHELQ010000669.1 GCA_024644125.1 Candidatus Aminicenantota bacterium
GCTGTCGTGGAGTCGGCTGTCGCGGATGACGCCTTGCGTCTCGATGACATCGATATCATTCCGGCTCTTGAAAAGCGTCGTTTGCTGATGGAATGGAACGATACCGACGCCCAGTACCCTGTATCCGCAACATTGGCCGGTTTATTGGAAAACCAGGCGGGAAAAATGCCGGACCGGACGGCGTTGACCTTACCGGGGACAGGCCATGTCACTTATCGATGGCTTATGGCCAACGCGTCCCGCCTGGCGGTGGAAATGAGACGTAGGGGCGCCGGCTCCGGGAATTTGGCGGCCTTGCTCTTCGAACCCTCCATCGAGATGGTGGTAGGAATTGTCGCGGCCTTGCTGAGCGGCGCAGGGTATGTTCCTATCGATCCTTCATACCCGGAGCAGAGAATCGCTTTTATGGTGCGTGACAGCAACGCCGCGGTGTTGGTAACCGGCGGCGAGGCGGCGTCGATGGGTTTGATTGACCGCATGGCGCCCGAAGGCGGCATCGTGAACGTGGCCGAAGGGGATGATACTCCTTGTGGAATTGATCGCGAAATTTCTGCCCGGCCCCAGGATCCGGCCTATGTGATCTACACCTCCGGCACTACCGGTAGGCCCAAAGGCGTGGTGATCGAACACCGGCATGTGGCGCGGTTGTTGTTTAACGACCGGTTCCAATTCGATTTTGATGAGCGGGATGTCTGGACTCTGTTTCACTCCTATTGTTTTGATTTTTCTGTTTGGGAAATGTACGGCGCGTTGCTCAGGGGCGGCCGGTTGGTGGTGGTTCCCCGTATGACCGCCCGCGATATCCCGGCCTTCCACCGATTGTTGAAGATGGAAGTGGTAACTGTTCTAAATCAGACTCCTTCGGCTTTTTACCGCCTCAGTGCAGAAATGTTGAGCGGTAAGGATGATCGTATGCCGCTCCGTTTGGTGATCTTTGGCGGCGAAGCGTTGAATCCCGGCCTTCTAGCGCGGTGGCGCCGAGCATATCCTTCTGTGACATTGGTCAATATGTATGGCATTACTGAAACCACGGTCCATGTCACCTACAAGGAAATCGGCGAGCGGGAAATCCGCGCCGGGCAGAGCGCCATCGGCGGCCCAATCCCGACTCTCCGCTGCCTGGTGATGGATCGGAGCGGCCGTCTGGCGGCTACCGGAGTAGCAGGAGAACTCTGGGTCGGGGGGGCCGGTGTCGCCCGCGGATATTTGAACCAACCAGAACTGACCGCGGAAAAGTTCACCAAAAGCCGCTATTATGACAATCAACTGCTGTATCGGTCCGGCGATCTGGTGAAATGGACCTGCGAGGGGGAACTTCTATACCTTGGCCGTATCGACCAGCAAGTAAAAATCCGCGGCCACCGTATCGAACTGGCGGAGGTGGAAGCGCGGATCCTGGCTCTACCGGAGGTCAAACAAGCCCTGGTTATGCACATAAAAGAGGAAGGAGACGATTTTCTCTGCGCTTATGTGGCGGCGAATCGCGACCTTCCAGCCGGTGAGTTGCGAAGAACGCTCTCGGAATCGCTTCCCGGCTATATGATTCCCTCCTTCTTTATCGTGATGGAATCATTTCCCCTGACCCCCAACGGCAAGGTAGACCGTCGGGCATTGCCTGAACCGCGCCCTCAGGCGGGCGGGGAAGCGGAGGCTCCGGAAGGAGCGTTAGAATTGGAATTGGCGGCCATTTGGGCTGAAGTACTGGGTATCGATGAAGCTTGCATCGGCGTCAGGCAAAACTTTTTCGACCTTGGCGGCCATTCGTTGAAGGCGTCGCAAGTGACGGCGTTGATCCATGAGCGTCTTGAAGTGAGTGTGCCTTTGGCCGAAATGTTCAAAACCCCCACTATCGAGGAATTGGCCGCTTACATCCGTCTAAAGGAAAAAGAGTCGCTTCCGAAGATTGAATCGTCCGAAGTTATGGATTATTATCCTCTTTCCTCGCCCCAACGGCGACTGTTTTCCCTTCAACAACTGGATCTGGAGAGCGTCGTCTACCATATTCCCATGGCGGTTCAATTGGACGGAAACCTCTCCAGGGAAAGGATGGAAGATGTCTTCGCCGCGTTGATCCGGCGGCACGAGGCATTACGCACCGCATTCGTGGTAAACGGAGGCAGTCCGGTTCAAAAAATCCATCCATATGTCGAGTTTTCGATTGAATCGTTATCCTCCGTTTCGTGGGAGCATGATTTCATCCGCCCCTTCGATCTGGGGCGCCCGCCGCTATTGAGGGTGGGATTGACGTGTTTGAGCGGGGAGCGGCATCTTCTTGTCCTGGATATGCACCACCTTGTGGCCGACGGCCGCTCGCTGCAAATATTGCTTGAAGAGTTTCTGCTCATCTATAAAGGGGATAATTTACCAAAATCGGAGCTGCGCTACCGGGATTTTGTCATGTGGCAACAAAACGGCGCTCATGACGGTCCGATGGCCCGGCAATTGAATTTTTGGCTTCGCCGGTTGGAGGGAGAATTGCCGGCTTTGAACATGCCTCTCGATTTTTCCAGGCCGCCGGTGCAATCCTTTAGCGGCGACCGGTTGGAATTCGAAATCCCCCCGGCCCTGGCGCGGGAGATGAGACAATTGGCATCGTCGCAGGGAGTTACACTGTATATGGCCTTTCTCACGGTGTTTCATCTGTTTTTGTCCCGCATCGCCGGACAGGATGAGATGGTTCTTGGGACGCCGGTGGAGGGGCGGCGGCACCCGGGCTTGCGGAATGTACTGGGTATGTTCGTCAATACCCTGCCGCTTCGTTTGCGTTGCCGGAGCGAGCAATCGTTCGTTCAAAACCTTCATGAAGTGAAAACTGTTGTTTTGGAGGCGTTC
>JAHELQ010000152.1 GCA_024644125.1 Candidatus Aminicenantota bacterium
CGCCGGAGGTCCAATTCCCGCTACCGCTCTCCATGTTGTCGTAAAAGATTGAAGGGTAAACGCGTTTGGGAACTGTACTCAATATTGAGATACCGGGAGCCCCGATATCCACCGACGTCGCGCCATAGTTCAAGCCGCCGTAGGTATCGTTATCATCGGTGGCAGTGACAGCGATAATACTGCTAGA
The DNA here is from genome assembly GCA_024644125.1 of Candidatus Aminicenantota bacterium. Lineage (GTDB taxonomy): Bacteria > Acidobacteriota > Aminicenantia > UBA2199 > UBA2199 > JAHELQ01. Next base: position 188 of record JAHELQ010000152.1, read on the forward strand.
CGTATAAGACGACGGGTAATGCGGAGTAGAATCATTATCGGTGCCACTGTTTCCCGCGGCCGCGCAGAATACAATTCCAGCGGTCGCAGCATTGTCGATGGCGGTTTTCAACAATGGGTTATATCCGGATCCTCCCCAGGAGGCGTTGATAGCCACGATGTTTTGCCCGTAATTGGTTTTTTGGTCGATGCAATATTCGATGCATTCGATAGCGAAGCTGTCATAGCCATTACCGCCGTCATCGTCGAACATTTTCAGCGCCATAATTCTGGTTGTCCAATTGACGCCGGCGATACCGACGCCATTATTGCCCACCGCGCCGATGGTGCCGGAACAATGCGTGCCGTGGCCATAGCCGTCCATGGGATCGGTGTCCGGTGTTGAGCCGGAAGTACCAGCCGGATCGATGCCGTAGATATCATCGACATAACCATTGCCGTCATCGTCCACGCCGACGGAACCGCCGGCTTCAAGGGAATTCTGCCACATGTTGGCGGATAAATCCGGATGGTCGTAACAGACGCCGGTATCGATGACCGCTACGATAACGCTCGAAGAACCGGTGGTGGTTTGCCAGGCTTCGGGGGCGTCGATATCGCCGTCGGAAACTCCGCCGGTCTGCCCGGTATTGTTGAGTCCCCAGAGCTCTGAGTAGCGGGGATCGTTGGGCGTCGGCGGTCCAACGATGTCAAGATTATTGTGATAATTGGGGGAAATGGCTGCAACCGCGCTATGGTTTTTCAGCGCCAGAATCATTTGTTCCGTTGTGCCGTTGGATTTCATCAAAACCCATTCTCTGCCGGTTCGCTGCGACAACACCCGATACCTTTTTTTAACAGACATGGAATTAACACTTGCCACCTGGTTCACTGAATTCATGTCAACGCCCCTGACGAATTGCACCAGCAATTCGCCTTCGGCATAGGGTATCAGACTTTTACTATTCTGAGTAATGTACTGAGGCGTCAACAATTTTTTGGTGGTCCCATTGGCGGGAACACCGGCAATCGCAAAAGTACAGGTGCAGAACAGAACGAGCAGCAAATAAACTGCATACTTTTTCAATAACATCAATCCTCCTGAATTTTTTTATTGAACCTAAGCACTTAAGAATCAAACGAGGGATTCTTTCTAGCACTTATAAAATATCATTATTATAAAGTCTACAAAAAAAATCAACAATCCCGCTAAAGAAAAAATTATTTACGGCCTACTGAAGAGAAGGACGCCCTTAAGGGCATCCTTTTATCGTATGAATATTGAAATTGATTGCTTTTAGCGGCCCAGATTGCGGCGGCCAAGCTTATCTCCATTGGCATCAAGCTTGAAGAGCAGAAAATCGGGAAAACCCGGAGTGGTGCAGTATGAATAGGAATAACCGGCAACCATGTAATTCCCGTCAGCGTCCTGATAGACGGAGAAAGCCGCGTCGTCGTTGGCGCCGCCGTAGTTTTTGTGCCAGAGCTCATTCCCGTCGCCGTCCAGTTTGTAGACCAAAAAATCTTTCCCGCCGTTGGTGAACGACTGGCTGGAACCGGCGAGAATAAAACCGCCATCCGCGGTCTGTCGGATAGCGTGAGCGTCGTCGTCGGAGGTGCCGCCGAAATTTTTGCGCCACACCAGAGCCCCATTGGGATCGAGCCTGTACACAACGATATCACCTAATCCATTGGTGTAGGATTCGCTCCGGCCGCAGAAGGCGTAACCGCCATCGGCGGTTTGAACAACGCCATTGCCGCCGGCATAATCATCGCCCAGCGCACATTCATCGAGAGCTCCACCGAAATTTTTTCGAGCGACCTTATTACCGTCAGGATCCAACGAAAAGAGTAAAAGGTCTGAGCCGCCGTTTGTAAAGCTGGTGCTGTCTCCGAATAGAACAAATCCCCCGTTGGCTGTATGAATGATCGATGTGCCTCTGTCTTCGGCGGCGCCGCCGAAGTTTTTCTGCCACAGTGTATGTCCGTCGGCATCCAGTTTGAAAACGAGATAATCCGATAATCCATTGGTAAAGGAATAAGTAACTCCAATAACCGCGTACCCGCCGTCGATGGTTTCTTTGACACTAAAGCCGTAATCAGCCTGCATTCCACCCAGGTTGATGGTATTTAGAAGATTTCCGCCAGAATCGAGCTTATAGAGGATAAAATCGGATCCGCCATTGGTGATGGATTTCCCGCTTCCGCAGATGATAAAACCATTGTCCGCCGTACGCTCGGCATGGAACGCCATCTCGTCGCGGATGCCGCCCAAATGTGTTTGCCATTGTTTCTTGCCGTCGGCTCCCAATTTATATACCAGCACATCGGTGCCCCCATTGGTAATGGAGTCGCAATATCCTGCAAGCAAGAAGCCGCCGTCGCCGGCATCTACAACAGAATAGCACCATTCGGAATTGCCCGGAACCGGAGTGAAATCAGTGATGGTAAAAAATCCATCGTTCTCACCAACGACCGATCCGTCAACAGATGTGACCTTCACCTTCCCTTCGGTTGTGGAAGTAGAGGGAATCGACCAGCGATAGGTACCGGAATTGGCAACGTTCTGGATAAAATTATAATTCGAGCCGCCGTCGGTCGAATAATACAGGGAAACCGTCTCGAGGACGGTATTGGTCACGTTCCAGGTGATATCGGAATAATCGCTTCCATACAGAACATCTCCATTTGTAGGGGCGGTAACCGTGATGGTAGGGATAACAGCTCCTGTCAGCGCGCTATACACGTTCAGCCGCCCGCCGGTGACGCATTTGCCATCCAGTGTGGGCAGAAGATCCACGTTGGACAATATCCGGTCGATACGCTGGGCCACGGTATCCGCTGTATGGTAGGAGGCCAGCAACGCAACCGCGCCCGCCACATGGGGGGTTGCCATGGATGTACCATTCCAACTGGCATAGGAATTATCATATGAATAGATGCCAACGCCTACATTGTCGATGAGCCAACCCGCCATCCAACCACTATCGGTACTGTCTGAAACAAAATGAAAGCGGAAGCGAAAATTGGCTGTCTTAAACAATTCAGGGACTTCAAATTCTTTGGTTTGCCAAAAATACATATAGCCGGCCGCATTGACACACTCGCCCAGAACGACCCAATTGGCGCCACTGTTGTTCGAGATCTCCAGGTAGGCGCGGTCGTTATCAAATCCCGCGTCAAGCAGCCAGGCGGCGTCAAAGGAAATCCCCACTCTATTTCGGAAATAACCGCTCAGATCGATATCAGCAGCAACGGCCAGATAGGAATCTGTATTGACCAGGTAGTCCACGCCGGGGCTGTCGCTCCAGAAATTGGTTGGATTTTGAAGCGCCGGATTGCTGATAAACTCGTTATCTGTGGTGATTCCCCAGCTATTGTTCGATCCGCCGGTCGTCCAATTGCCGGCTCCGGATTCCATATCGTCGTAGAAGATGGTTGGATCAAGAGTGATGGGAATGGTGCTCAAAATCCCTATACCGGGAGCGCCGATATCCACCGATGTGGCGCCATAGTTTAGGCCTCCGTAGGTGTCGGAATGATCTGTCGCGGTAACGGCGATGATATTGGAGGAATTATAGGACGAGGGGTAATGGGGGGTTGTATCGTTATCAGTGCCGTCATTACCGGCGGCGGCGCAAAAAACGATGCCCGCGGCTCCAGCGACGTCGATGGCAGTTTTGAGAAGGTCATCGTAATCGGCGCCCCCCCAGGAGGCGTTGATGGCAACGACGTTCTGGCCGCGGTTCACCTTTTGATCGACGGCGTATTCGATGCAGGCGATGGCGAAACTATCCAGGCCATTCTCTCCTGAGTCGTCGAACATTTTGAGGGCCATGAGTTTGACGTTCCAATTGACGCCGACAACCCCGAGATTGTTGTTGCCCATGGCTCCTATGGTTCCTGCGCAATGGGTTCCATGCCCGTAACCGTCCATGGGGTCCATATCGGGAAAAATCCCATTGGTTCCGGCGGCGTCATACCCTAAAATATCATCGATATAGCCGTTGCCGTCGTCATCAATCAAGGGTCTGCCGCTCGCTTCGGCGGAGTTGATCCAGACATTGGCCGAGAGGTCGGGATGGGAGTAAGCGATACCGGTATCGATTACCGCTACAATGGCTGAGGATGAACCAGTCGTGATTTGCCAGGCTTCAGGCGCGTCGATATCCCCATCGGCAACGCCTCCAGTTTGCCCGGTGTTGTTGAGTCCCCATAATTCCGCGTACCGCGTATCATTGGGAGTTGTAGCCAACTGGCGGCGGTAATTGGGGGAAATCGCAGCCACAGCCGGGTGATTTTTCAAAGCCAGGATCATCTGCTCGGTTGTTCCGCTGGATTTCATCAGGACAATCTCGTTTCCGGTGCGCCGGGACAAAAGCGCGAAACGTTTTTTGACCTGCATACTACGTGAGCCGGCGATCTGGTTTACCGAATTGGCGTCTACGCCTTTTACAAATTTGACCAGGAGCTCGCCCTCGGCATATGGTATAATGCTCTTCCGGTTTTCATCGGTCAGGATTTTTTTTGAGGCACCCTTCACCGGGATACCGGCATGGGCGACAGCCGTGATGAAGAAGAGGAAGAGAATCAACAAAATAGTACTTTTTTTTAAAACCATCAATCCTCCTTATATTTAGCAAGCCATAAATCGATAAAATATCCATTTATGGCTATGAGACAAGAATTAATTATTTAAGAATCTTTCGCGAATGTCAATACAAGATGGTAAAAATTTTAACAATGTTCCAGGGATTTATATCAGACTTTATTCTTGCTAAAAATTTATATCGCTCAGGTTCATGATGATCGGCAAGATAGACATGATCAAAAGACCGATAAATACCGCGATGAACATTATCACCAGAGGTTCGAGCAGGTTCATGAACCGCTTCAGTTTTTTCAAGAAGCGTTGACTCATCAGGTTGTACAATTCATTCAAGACATTGGCCAGATTGCCGGACTCCTCCCCCACCCGGATCATGTTGGGAATGATCTCGGGAAAGAGCTCCGCCTCTTTGACGGCATCCGCCAGCAATTGCCCTTTTCGGAGCGATAACGTCACATGGGAAAGCTTACGGCGAATGGAGTCGGAGGTAAAACTCTCACTGGCCAAACTCATGGAGATCAAAATCGGCACCCCGCCGGCAAGCAAACTTGCCAATGAATTGAGAAATCGAATATTTTCCGAAGCGAACTTGATATTCTTGATTAACGGGATTTTATAGGGAAGGGCGCTGAGGCCGCGGCGAAATTTAGGGTGCCGCCCCATCATCAGTATCGCCAGGAGCGAAACGATGAGGGAGATCATCATCAGATCCTGGTGGGTATTCAAAAAGATACTGAGCTTGAACAGTAGTTTAGTATGCAGCGGCAACACCACTTTGAAGCTTTCTACAATGTCCTGGAAGCGGGGGATCACGAAAACCAACATGATATAAACCGCCACCAAACTGGTTCCGATCAGAAGGACCGGATAGACAAGGGCATTGGTGATCTCGGTGCGGATACGGATCCAACGTTCGAGATTGTCGGCGATTTTGAGAAAACTTTCGCCCAGGCGGCCGGTTTTTTCTCCCATTTTGATGATTGGGATCAAGGAGCCAAAATCATAAAATTTTTTACTCTCTTCCAACTGCAGGATATCGGAAAAACCTTTACCTTCCTTCAGTTGAAACAAGGCGTTCTCTAAAAAAGTCCGAAGCGAAGCTTTGGATGTTTCGTCGATGATCATGCGCACGCCTTTTGTCAGAGGCACGCCGGAACTGAGGACAATCCCCATTTCATAAAAAAAATTGTAAATATCTTCGTCCGTTATGCCGCGGGCGCCGGCTACGCTCTTTAACCACTCGATGCCTTTGCCGATGCGAAATTTATCACCGCCCTTCTCTTTGTATTCAACCAGGATGAAGCCCTGCTGCCGCGCATCCGCCTCCAGGGCGGTCGGGTCGGGGTACTCCCCGGCTATCTCTTCGATCTCGCCGGATTTGTTTAGAATTTTCAGCCGGTACAATCCCATATCAGGTCACCCGGAATACCTCTTCCACTGTAGTCATTCCTTTGAGCCATTTAAATATGGCATCATCCCGAAGCGACTTGAAGTACTTTTGCCGCAACACGCCTTTAAGGTAATCGTACTCCTTATGATTCAATAAAGCGCTTTTTAATTCATCTGTAAATTCGAGAATTTCGAAAACTCCCATCCGCCCCCTATAACCGGTGTTTGCGCAGACTTCACAGCCATCTCCTTTATAGAGCGAACGGTCCCGGAGCCCTAACTTCGCCTGCACTATATCCGCGCCCAGTTCTTTAAGAATGGCTGGATCCGCAACAGCCGGCCTCCGGCAATGGGGGCAAATCCGACGAACCAATCTCTGGGCGATCACGCCAAGGAGCGACGAATTAACCAGATATTCATCCACCCCCATGTCTACCAACCGGGTGATCGCCGATAGCGCGTCGTTGGTGTGCAACGTTGCCAATACCAGATGGCCGGTCAGCGAGGCGCGGATGGCGATCTCGGCGGTTTCCCGGTCGCGGATTTCACCGATCATGATAACATCCGGGTCCTGTCTCAAAATATTGCGTAATATACTGGCGAAAGTGAGGCCGATTTGCTCCAGCACCTGGATCTGCGAAATCCCTTCGATCTGGTATTCGACGGGATCTTCCACAGTGATGATCTTTCTCTCTTTGGTATTCAACTGGCTGAGAATCGAATATAGGGATGTGGATTTGCCTGAGCCGGTGGGCCCTGTAATCAGCACCAAACCGAAGTTGTGGCTGATAAAACGCCGCACCAACCTGATATCGAATTCTTCCATTCCCAGCGTGTCGATATCGTAATTGATGTTCTCTTTTTCCAACAGGCGCATTACGATATTCTCGCCGTAGATTGTCGGCAGAGTGGAGACCCTGATATCGAACAACCGGCCGGAAACCCGCAATTGGATTCGCCCGTCCTGGGGAAGCCGCTTCTCTCCGATATCCAGATCCGCCATAATTTTGATGCGGGAGATAATGGCCGACGCGGTGCTTGCCAACACCTGGTCGATATCCTGGAGCACGCCGTCGATACGGTAGCGAATTTTAAGATAATCGCTATGGCTTTCTAAATGGATATCCGACGCCCGGTATTCGGCGGCCCGCGAGATCATGGAATTGACGAATTTAATGATAGGCGCCTCGGCGGCGAGATCTTTGAGCTTCTCAATCTCATCCCGCCCGAATTCCGCTTCCCCTTTTTCAAAATGTTTCAAGCGGAAAAAATTGGACAATTCCCGGTATTTGCGGTCGTCTGCCATCAAATACACGATGCTGTACTCGCTGTACAACTCCTGGACCACTTCAATAGGATACGTGATCAAGGGATCCTTCAGAGCGAAATGCATCACTCCGTCATGAACGAACAACGGAATCAATTCGTTGGCGATGAACCAATCGGGAGCGATCTCCTGGAGGGGGGAAAAATCGAGGGCGGAAAAGTCTTTCACCTTCGACTTCACTTCGGGAATTTCAAACTGTATCGACAGGGCAGAAGCTAATTGCTCTTCTGAAATAACGCCGGAGTTGAGTAGAATCTCGCCCAACCTACCGCCGTATTCCCCCTGGAATTTGAGGGCTTTTTCGATTTCTGAGCGTGGAATGGCAAAATGGCTCTCCAGGATTTCACCGAACAATCGCTGCTGCATTACCCTCTCCTTAAATTATCCTCTCTTTCCTGTCACTCGTTTCCAACTGTATAATTAAAAATATCCGCGTTTTCCCCTTCGCCGCCCGGTTGGCCATCGGCTCCCTGGCTGTATAATTCAAAGGTGTAATTCTTTCCGGGATAGACATATAAATAGTCCCTACCCCATGGATCTTTAGGAATGCCTTTCTCGAGATAAGGGCCATCCCAATTATTGCTGTTTTCCGGCTGTTTCATCAAGGCTTCGAGCCCCTCGTCGCTGGTGGGATACCGGCCGGTATCCAGCTTGAACATTTTGATGGCGTTCTCAACCATCACAATTTGGGTTTTGGTGATCTGTTTCTTTGATTTTTCAACCTTTTTAAACAGTCGGGGTACGATCAATGTGGCGATCATACTCATGATGATGACCACGATAATAATTTCAATCAGCGTAAAGCCCTTGTTTTTTTCTCTCATTGTCCATTCTCCATATATATATATTCGGCAATGTTCTTTTTAACGCCGTCCACAATTTCCTTCATGTCGCTACTTTTGCGGATGGTTTTGGAATTGATGAACACCACGAGCTCCGTTTTGCGAGTGCGGCGGGAAGATTTTTTAAACAGCGATCCCAGGAGGGGAATTCTCGACAGCAGCGGAATGCCGGATTGGGAATTGGTTTTCTTTTCCTGGATCAAGCCGCCGATAAAGGCGATCTCTCCCTCTTTGACGATCATGGTGGTTTTGATTGTCCGCTTCAATATCTCCGGCGACGAAATATCGGTGAGTTTGTTCTCCTGCGCTTCACTGATTTCCTGGGAAATTTCCAGGGCGATTTTATTGTCCGACAAAATCGCCGCCTTCACCTTCAGTATGATACCTGTGCTGATGTATTGGATAGAACGGTAAGGAAAGTAATTCTGCGTTGAGCTGGTCTGGCCGCTGGCGGGGGTCTGTCCGACCTGGTTGTAACCGCCGGATTCGCTGGAAATCACCGGCACATCGGCGCCTACAGTGATTTCCGCCTCGGCGTTTTCCGCCACTGTTAGTTTCGGAGTCGATATAATGTCTATTTTGCTGTCGGATACCAGGGCGTTGAGCAACACCTCGAAATCGGTCCCCGGTAAGGTGCCCCGCAGGAAAGCGTTGCTCCCGGTTGGAATAACGTTACTTCCGTCCGCGTTATAACCTTTGAAAACCCCCAATCCCCCTTTGGTTCCGAAAGAAGTTCGGTACAAATATTTGTCGATCCAGAATTCCAGTCCCAGTTGAGTATCGGAATCGAGCGATACCTCACCGATGATCACTTCGACAAACACCTGGTTGCGGGGTACATCGATCTTCTGGATAATGTCCCTCAACTCCCGGTACTGCACCGGCGACGCCACAATGACCAGGGTGTTGGTCTCTTTTATCGGCACGACACTGATATCGTCTCCAATCTGCTCCGCGGCTGGCGTATTGCCCCTGGCGGGTTTGGCCGAAGGGAGGGCGGCGGGCGCCGATTTGCGGTTGGGGCCAAGGCCCTCTTTGGCGAATTCCTTCAACACCTGGAACACCGAGTCCACTTCGACATTCTTCAATTTGTAGGCATACACATTGCGGGACTCGCCAGCGGCTTCCGGTACATCCAATGTCTTGAGCCAATAGAGAACCCGTTCTGCCCATCCCCCCACCGATGTGATCACCAATAGGCTGTTCAATTTTTCCAACGGAATCAACAATAAACTACGGGCATCCTCAACCTGCTTGAGATCAATGCCGTCGGCTTCGAGCAATTGCTTGAGTTTTTCGCCGAAATCATAAATATCCCAATATTTAGGAGAGATCATCAAAATGGATTTTTCTTTAAATTGAGCCCGGTCTAAAAGATCGATGAACGAGAGACTGTACCGGATATCCTCCAGAATTCCGCCAATAAGAAGAAGGTTTAGTTCTTTGATAACTTGAATCTCGGAAGATGCGGGAAGCCGGGACAAGAGAATTCCCTTCAAAGCCTCCGGAGAAATATTGTAGAACGGCACCAGGAATACGACCTCTTCACCTTCCGCGGCATTCAGATCCGCGGGCACGGTCCGTCCGTACACGATCGGTCCCTTGAGAGTCAACTTCGTCCCTTTGCGCAGGTCAAAAACATAGGTGTTTTGCGTACGGGTCACTGCCACATTGTGCAAATCGAGGATGCTCTGAAATAGTTTAAAGACATTTTCCTGCTTCAAGTCTTCGGTCATCTTGATCGAAAATTTCTTCTTTAAGCCTTTCACGGCATCGGATATATAATAATTCATCTTGAAGACACCGGACATCATGGCTTCGATAAAATCCGGTAGTTCGATATTGTCGAAATTCATCAAATATTCGCCCGCTTTGGGTTGTCCCGCAATGGAGGAGATGAGAGAGCCGGCTTCCGGTTGTTGCACCCAGGAAAAATTTTCCTGCTTTCCGGCCTTGCCCGTCCCTTCCACAGGAGCGGCCTCTTCTTGCGATACGCCTTTCTTTATCAAGTTGAGCGGTTGATGTTTCCGGGGAACACAGGCGGTTGCAAGAGCTACCGCCATCAGCAACACGAAACAACGTTTGGTTTGCCTCATATCAGAACGACCTCCCCTCATTATTTTTTTGGCCTTGTTTTTTTTTGTTTTGTTTTTTTCTATT
>JAHELQ010000153.1 GCA_024644125.1 Candidatus Aminicenantota bacterium
GATCGATTTTAAAGTGATTCTTTGAGGCACTGAAACCGGAGAATCAGGACTATCGCTTACGAGCCCCAGCAATTGGTCAAACCAATGGCGGTCCCCGGCAAATGGATAGGCAGGAAGAGAAACTCGCCGCGGAGGCACGCCGGGATGCAACGATTTCCAATCCACCGTATGACCCCGCACCCACAATTGTGCTATTTCATCAAAATCCGCGGACGCCGCCCCTCGCTCCCTTACGCTGCAAATCTCATCACTGTCACGTTTATTCTGATTACCCCGGTAAAGGTGTGGAATATCCGCATCTCCCTTCACATATCCAAGTAGCGCCTCCAGGAATTCTTCAAGACTTACCGCCACCACAGCCAACCGTTCAGCCATTTCTTCCCGTCCCACCTGCAATGTGTAGGCCACCTGCCGCGCCGACAGAAGCTGGGGCGAGCGTTTTTCGGTAGTTGAATATTTACGCTCGTTCCCCGAGAGATGGATGGCCAGAGCCTCAAGGCTGGTATATTCCAGAAGCACTTCTGCCGCGATTTCCTTATGGAACGCTTCATTGATCGTGTCTACCAACAACGCGCCTCTCACCGGATCGATCCCCAATTCCACAAGATTCGCCTGAGGGTCGATGTCCAGCACATCCATATTCAGCAAACCGGCTGCCAACCCGCACAGCCGGATAATGACGGTATCCAATTCTTCAGAATCATGAGTAAGTGTGATGTTCCCGCATCTGGCCTTCAAAAAATCAGCTATTGATCGCGCATAGGCGACGAGCCTGTCCCCATTTTTAGCTGAAAGCACAAATACCTGGGACCAGGGGGGGCCATCGCCGGTATCTCTCGCTTCCCGGTATTCTTCAAGTATAATGTGCACATTCGAACCGCCGTATCCGAAGGACGAGATTCCCGCCCTGCGGGGAATATGCTTGTTGTCACAGTCAACCAGAGGATTCCAGGGGATGGTTTTATCGACAATATAAAAAGGCGTGTGGTTGAGATCGATAAACGGATTCAACTCCTCAAAATGAACCGTGGCGGGCAACATCTCATATTTCATAGAAAGGAGAACCTTAATAATCCCTGAAATCCCCGCCGCGGCTTCCAGGTGGCCGACATTGGTCTTGACGGATCCAATACCGCAGAAGGCTTTATCAGGCATTGCTTCATCATGCTGTTTGTACAATTGAGCGAACGCTTTTTTGAGCCCGTTGATTTCCACAGGATCGCCGAGATTCGTTCCCGTGCCATGCGCCTCGATATATGAGACAGTATCAGGCGCGATACCCGCCCGATCGAATGCGTCCACAATCACCATCGCCTGCGCGTTGGCGTTTGGAGAGGTCAATGATTTGGCGTGGCCGCCATGATTCTCTGCGGTCCCTTTAATCACCGCGTAGATGTGATCTCCGTCCAATTCGGCGCGTTTGAGCGATTTTAAAAATAGAGCACCGCACCCTTCCCCTCTTGCGTATCCATTGGCCCGTTTGTCGAAGGTGCGGCAACGGCTATCCTCGCTCAGCATTCCGGCGGATTGGAATGTCACGAAGAGAGTCGGGCTGATCATGGCGTTACTGCCTCCGGCAATCACCTGATCGCACGTTCCGGATCGCAAAGCCTCCACTCCCCGGTGTACAGCCAACAACGAGCTGGAGCACGCAGTATCGATCGGTTCCGAGGGCCCGTGAAAGTTGAATAAAAAGGAAACCCGGTTGGCCCGGATAGAAGTGGAATGTCCAATCACGGCGGACGCGTCGAGATGAATGCCACTTTTCACCATAGCCTCGTAATAATCGGAATTGGAAATGCCGATAAACAACGCAGTTTTGCTACCGGACAAATCAGACATTCTATATCCGGCATCCTCGACGGTTTTCCAGACGGTCTCCAGGAAGAGTCGCTGCTGAGGATCCATTGTTTTGGCTTCCCGGGGAGAAATATTGAAAAATTCGGCGTCGAATTTGTCGATATCAAGCATAAAGCCGCCGCAAATCGATGAAACCAATCCTTCGGGCAGAGCCTGACCCGCAAAACGCCCCTCCGGGGCCGGAGTAACCAGATCCCTCCCCTCCTTCAGATTTTTCCAAAAATCATCCAGATCTTTCGATTGTGGCATAATGCCACTCATGCCGATGATAGCCACCGAATTATCCATCGCCAAAGAATCAGCGGGAGAAACGGATTGATCGACTGGAGCCGGTGATTCCCGCCTTGCTGATTGGAATTTTTCTCCAAACTCATTCATAAGAAAATTTGCCAACGCACGCAGAGTGGGTTCTTCCAATTCGAAAAACACCGCCGGCGTGATATCCAAACCATACGCGCCGTTGATCTCGTTGGCGAACGCCGTGATCGCAACCGAATCGAATCCATATTCCTGGATGTCGCGATCGCCTTCCAACCGGCCTTCGAAACCGACAAAATTTGCGGCCATGTTGACGAGATCCGCCAACATATCCTCCTTTGGAAGATCCGACGCCGGATGCGGTGTTGCCGGTTTATGGATTCGATAGTGTTGTTCCAGAACATCACGATATTCGTTACAAAGATATTTGATCAATGATTCAAGGGTTGGATCCTCCAATTCAAAAAATATCGCCGGTGTGACGTCCAACCCGAACAAACCGTTTATATCGTTGCTAAAGGCGGTAATGGCCACCGAGTCGAATCCATATTCCTGGATATCGCGATCTATTTCCAATGGCCCGTCGAACGAAACAAAAGCGGCCGCCAATTTCAAGACATCCAGTTTGAGCAAGCCAGGCAGATTCTCTTCCATAACCGCCTCATTCACCTGCGGGCAGGCGATACGAAACACTTGCCTGATTTTTTCCCGATTCCCATGCAGTATCACCACCTGCGGAACATTCAAGGAGAGCGCCCGCCCAAACGCTTCAACTCCACTTTTCGTGGGCAGTGGCGCCAAACCGGAAAGCCGCCCGATTGTCCGTTCCATCGCCGGATCGACATTCATACCGCCTTCCCGCCACACCGGCCAATTGACAGATAAGAACGCCGCACCTCGCCGTTCGCCGGCCACCGACGCATAATAATCCATAAATCCATTGGCAAACGCATAATCCGCCTGCCCCCTATTTCCGGTTACCGCTGCGAGCGAGGAAAATAGAACAAAAAAATCCAATTCATCACCCGTTGTTGCTTCATCCAGATATACGGTTCCCAGGATTTTGGGCGCCAGTACCTCTTCCATCTGTTCCGGAGTTTTGTTCAGACAAAGCGAATCGTTGGTCACCCCTGCCGCGTGGATAATGCCTGTCAGTTTACCGAAAAGCCTCCTGGTTTCGTTGAGAACCGCCTCGACCTGTTCCTTTCGCGAGACATCGCCCTGAATGTAGACGGCTTCGACTCCAAGAGCCTTCAATTCGGCGATTTTTTTCGCTCCCTCGCCACTCAGGGACGAACGTCCGTTGAGCGCCAGCTTGACAGGGCAATGAGCGGCCATGCCCCTGGCCAGATGAAAGCCGACCCCTCCAAGACCTCCGGTTATCAAATAGACGCCATCTTGCCGCAAACGTTTCGCCAGATCGCTGCCACCGCCAGGGCAATCCATCTCCACCAATTGCCGGACAAATCGTTTACGTCCGGCGGAGAACCGAATATCCATATCTTCATCATCGTCATATTCTTTCATTAATTGATTTAAAACCAGGTTTCTTTTTGTCTCGTCTACCTCTCCGGGGCGATTCCCTTCTTCCACCAGCACTGTCTTATAGATGAATTTTGGATGTTCCGCTCGAATACTTTTTGCAAAACCGCTGAATGCAGAATCAAACGTTTTCCCCCATTGAACGTTTAACAGAATTATCGGTTGCTTCGGGGATCGCGCCATCAATATTTGTGTGAGATAGGTCAACGGATAAAGGCTTTGCAGGAAATACGCTTGAATCCTTCCGCCGCATTGTCTATCATTTCCCATAGACCAACAATATAAAATGCGAGCGGGGAAAATATTGTCTTCAGACAATGACGTCAGCAGTCGCGCGAAATGATCGCGTCTTTCCGGATTTATCTGGAAATGTTGGTTGTTTGTTTTTTTGAACTCCTCTCCTTTTTTCACCAAAATGATGCGAGGAGCGAATTCAGGTTTTATTAAGGCGAAACAAGCTTCCCACAAAACATCGGTATGGTCAAAAATCACCAAAGCGCCACTAGAGGAATCCAAAGAACCGGCCAGTCTTCCCGACGCCAAATCTTTTTCCACCCATTCAAATCCGCAAAACGACAAATCCGCCGCTTCCGAAGGCCCGGCTCCCTCTTCGATATCATAAGACTGCGACTCATCGAGAGATTTGAACGCCCTGAGGGTAAAATTCTTCATGTGCACAGCCACATCCCCATCTCTATCGGTGATGGAGATCTCGTATTTTCTGACTTTTGATTCGGTCTCGGCTGCATTTTCAATTAATTTGATATAAACATGACACTCTTCTTCCAGGGGCTTCAGGATCGCCAATTCCCCGAGAGAAAAAGGAAGAAACTGAACTCCCTCCGCATCCCGCGTACTGCCCACCGCCCCCATGATCGATTGCAACGCACCATCGAGAATCGAGGGATGAAGGAGCATTCCCCGCCCGTCGCTGCCGACTTCTGGAGGTAAGCGTAAATAGGACAACGCTTCGGTCTTGCGAATATACAATTTCTGGATCGAGCGAAAAGTCGGCCCGTATTGATAGCCAGCGTCGAGAAATAACCGGTAACACTCGGAACCGTCTAACGCATCCCCGCATCGCTGTTTGATGGCATCGATGTTAATTGCAGATTGCACCCCGCGCTCGAATGTGAGAAAAGCCTGGAAGTGTGATTTAAGATGATTCGCACCTTTGCCGGTCGTCACGTCACATCGGATCCGTCCATGTTCCCGGGTGATAGCGAGGATAACTTCCGCCGATTCCTTTGCGATTGCCAGAGGAGTGATCCAGGTGACATTTTTCAAGCCCCACACCTTCTTTTCTCCGGCAATGTCTCCAGCCGCCCGCGCCATCTCGAGGTACGCCACGCCTGGAAAAAGTGTCTGCCCTTTTACCACATGATCTTTCACGAAAAACTCGTCTCCAGTAAATAGGGTACTGAACTTCACCTCATCGAGCGAAGAGACATTCCGTCCCAAAAGAGGGTGTAATCGCTCTTTTGAGGCGCTCCCGGTCCCGTCTTCGCACCAATAGGATTTACTTTCGAATGAGTATCCCGGGAGCGGTATCTTGCGGAACCCAGCCTTGTGGAATAGTTTTCCCCAATCAAGGCGAAAACCCCGGGAAAACAATTCCGCTAGAGTATCTAGAGATTGCCGTCCGATTTCAATTCCAGTAGGATCAGCGGAGTTGCTTTTTTCATAGGGCAACCCCCAAAAACAACAATCGCCCTTTGAGTCCGGCGAAATGCCCGCGATCTTTTGTTTGAGATCATTCACATCGACGGCAGTGAGCGCCATCCGGTACCGAAAGTGACTTCTTCCGACCGCCAGAGTGAAACTGATATCCCCGGGAAAGTGACGATCCCCGAAGCGGGTCAACCAGGAGCCGAACCGATCGATCATATTAAATAGCGAATGTTCAGATTTTGCGGAAAATAAAAATAGATACGCAGGCCATTCATCGACAGCCGGCGTTGGGCGGTAATCGGGGGGAGCCTCTTCCACCACGATGTGACAATTGGTCCCATTGAATCCAAAGGAACTGATAGCGGCCCTGCGAGGGGATTTTGGGTTATGATCCCAATCTTTCAATCCGGTATTTACATAAAAAGGACTGTTCTCAAAATCAATGTGCTCGTTCGTTTTTTCAAATCCCGGCGAGGGCATGAACTTTCCGTACGACAAGCAGCCAAGCGTTTTGATTAAACTGGAGATCCCGGCGGCGCACATCGAATGTCCTATATTGGATTTAACCGAACCTATGGCGCAGAAACGCGTTTTCCCGGTGAATTTTCGAAACGCGTTTGTCAAAGCCTGTATTTCGATGGGATCTCCCAACTTGGTTCCGGTTCCGTGGGCTTCCACATAACCGATGGTCTCTGGAGAGATATTGAATTTTCTGTATACTTTTTCCTCCAGGGCCGCCTGCGAAAGAGCGGAGGGTGCAGTAATACTGCTGGTCTTGCCATCCTGGTTAACATCCGAGCCCTTGATAATCCCATAGATATAGTCGTTATCTGCGATTGCCCGCGCCAGTGGTTTTAAAATCACCGCTCCCACCGCCTCTCCAATGACAGTCCCATTGGCTTCATTGTCAAACACGCGGCATTCTCCGGTGGGGGAAAAAATTCCCAACCGGTTCAATCCCATAAACATCAACGGAGTTGTCAACACAAGCACACTTCCGGCGATCGCGATTGCGCATGTGTTGCCGCGAATACTCTCGCACGCCAGATGTACTGCCACCAGAGCAGACGAGCACGCGGTATCGACGGCGACGCTGGGGCCTCGCAAATTCAGGAAGTAGGATATGCGGGCGGCCATGACAGAATTGCTGTTTCCGGTTGGGATGTAAGGGTTCATCTCCCCGCTGAAATTTTTGGTGTAATCCCCCTCCTGGCAACCGACAAACACGCCGCATTCCAATTCTTCCAGATCTCCTTCTGAGTAACCGGCATTCTCCAGCGCGAGATAGGCCTCCTGAAGAAAGAGCCTTTGTCGAGGGTCCATCATTTGCGCCTCTTTCTTCGAGATGTCGAAAAAATGAGGATCGAAACGATCTATATCGGCTAGAAAGGCTCCCCAGCGGCTATCCTCCGCTTCCCTGGAAAAAGGACCTAAAAACTTTTTCCAACCGGAGCGGTTCAGTTCCGACATTTTTTTGAAGGAGCAAGCGCCGTTCAGCAAATTCTCCCAGAACTCGTCCACATCGGAAGCGCCGGGAAACCGACCTGAAATCCCGATAATTGCGATATCCAAACCATTATCCGTTTCCGGCAATCCATCCGAGGGTAACTCTTTGATCAGTTGGAGTCCATCGCGGGATGAAATCCGCCGGTCTTTGACCATTTCCAGAATTTTTTTTCTCAATTGATTCCTATCGTTCATCACATACCTCAATAATTCGAGTTATTCCCCTCTAAAGATTATTTCCATTTCACGATCGACACCATCCACATCCAATTCTCCCCGCTCCAATCGTTCCAATAACCGCAGAGCTAAATCATCTTCGTTTTCAGGTTCAGGCGAATGTGCCGCCGATTCAGGCCGCGGCGACAGCTCTTCGCTTATAAATCGAGCCAGCCGTTCGATTGTGGAATAATTGTACAGATGGGTGGGATTGAGATTGATACGCAACGTTCCACTCAACTGACTCGCTATTTCGATAGCCAGGACAGAATCCACCCCCAAATCGGTGAGCGATTTATCCCCTTCAATCTCGGAACTATCATAATGAAGAACCTCTCCGATCAACGTTTTGAGTCGTTCGTTCAGTGTCGCGGCATTCCATTCCCCAGAGGAAACGGACTTGGGAGGATTGGGAATAAGTACAGGCGCAGGAGGCGTAGGGACAATTCGTTCGTCGCGATCGACGCCCAATTTCTCCAGCACATGATCATCGGCCTTGAGAGCGATTATTTGATCGAATGAAGATTCCAGGAGCCGCTCGACGATCTCCAACCCTTCGGCGGGAGTGATGGAACGAACCCCTTGAGCCGACATTCTATCGATGTACTCCTCCGAGGACACGACGCCCACGCTCCCCCAAAATCCCCAATTGACAATCTTCACCGGAAATGAATTCTTCTGGTTAAGATAATGGGCAAACGAATCTTTGAATGTGCTTGCAGCCGCGTAATTACTCTGGCCGGGATTGCTGGTAAATGACACGGCCGATGAGAAAAACATCATAAAATCCAGCGGTAGATTGCACAACGCTTTATACAAAATGACACTGCCCTTTGTCTTTGGTTCCAACACAGAGCGCAATTCATGCTCATTCATATTGGCCACGGTTTTATCTTTCAACACGACAGCGGAATGAAAAACCCCATGAATGGCGCCGTATTTTGAAATAGCCTTGCCGATCGCCTTTTGGACACTCGACAAATCGGTAATATCGGTTTGAAAATACACCCCGTCGCCGCCCATTGAAGAGAGGCTGGATACGGCTTCTTTTCTTCCGTCATCCAACCGGCTCCGCCCCAGAAGTATCACTCGCGCCTGCACGGTCCGGGCCAGATGGCGGGCCAATTCAAAGCCAATGCCCTTGCCGCCGCCAACAATCAAATATACACCCTGGCGTCTGAACGGAACAGAAGATTTGGATGGAAGCGAAGCGCGCCTCATTTCCTGTACATACCGCTTTCCCTTCCTGAAGGCGACGATTTCACCATTTTTATGAGGAGGCTCATCTACAATGAATTTCACCGTTTCATGCAAAGAGGTTTCCTGAACGAACCTGGCCCCCGGATCCAGGCGCTCGCCGAAGCCGACATCGACGGCAGAAATATTCAAATTGAACAATTCACGCGCCAGGGAGCGGGTAAATCCCAAAAGGCCGGCGGAACAAGGATTGATAAGTTCCCCCGGGAGAATATCATACGCATTGCCGGTGGCCACTTTTAGTTCCAGATCGTTTGTCAGAAGCTCCATTTTTTCCAGAGCCTTTAGCAGGCGAAAAAGAGTGAAAATCCCCCGATCCTGGCTTCGGTCAAATTCATCCAGATCAATGCGGTCAAAATCACATACAGATAAACCGCCAAGAAAATAGATGCGGCTGATTCGCTCCAGACCGGCGCAACATACTCCGGCGGCCTGGGGATCATTGGTGGCGATTTCCCACTCGGTATTTGAACGGCGTTCAGTCTTAACTCCCAATTTGACAAGAATCACACGCGCTCGATTAAAAATATTTTTTAATTCAACGGCGATTCCGTCTGCATCGGATGTATAGAAGATAAGTATGGCAGATTCATCAGGGCAATCACTTCTCCGGGGTGAGTCCACTTTCGAGTGCTCTGGAGGTAAAGGCGCCTCTACCCACCGCGGAGCTAACAAAAAATCGACTGGTTTTTCCCCGTTCAAAACCGGAAGCCAATAGCGCTGGCGAGAGAAAGGATACGTCGGCAACGACACACGTTTCCGCCTGTTACCGGAATGCAGCAACTCCCAATCGATTTTTGCCCCCATCACCCACAAACGCGCCAGTTTCCAAAATTCCCCTTCGTCTATGACGGTTTCGATAAAACCCGCTCCCGCCTTGCCGCGCATCAATAGATCAATGGCCGGATCATCGCCTCCATCACCGACGGTACCGCGATACACACCGCCGATCCCGCCGGCGCCGTTGGCATCGTCCGCGCAGAAACGATTCAATTTTTCGAACAAATCATCATGATCGCGACACACTATCGCCAATCGCTCTTTCAATGGTTCGCGTCCCACCTGCGCCGTATAGGCGATATCCTGAAGCGAAGGCATAGATTTATCCGAAGACTGCTTGCGGGCGCGGTCATTTAGCGAATCCAGATAACCGGCGATAGACCGTAACGAAGAAAATTCCGAAAACAGATCCAGACCAATTTCCAGCGAAAATCGCTCGTTGATCCGACGGCAAAAATCTGTCAACCCGACAGGATCAAATCCACTTGAATCTAATTCTCCGTCAGGATCCAGATCGCCGGGAGCGACGGCTAGAATGTCAGCAGCGATAGCGAGAATATCCATCACATCGACGTGTTCCCCGTCACCGCCGGACATGAACCGTTCTAGAAAACCAGCCATTTTTTTCGCATAGTCTCGTAACACTTCCACGCTCATGGCGGAGAGAACGACAATCTGAGGATCCGAACACGCGTCGGCCATCCAGCCTCGTTCTTGATACTCTTCCAGAACAATATGGGCGTTCGTTCCGCCGAGCCCAAAAGAGCTGATACCGGCGCGCCTGGGATATTCCCCGCCATTGCCGTCAGATAACCGTTTCCATTCTGTCGTATTCCTGACCACATAAAACGGACTTCCTGCAAATTGAATGAATGAATTCAATTCATTAAAATTGATAGTGGCTGGAATTTTTTTATGTAGCAGGCTAAGGACAACCTTACACACTCCGGCGATACCTGCTGCCGCCTCCAGATGTCCCACATTTGTTTTCACAGAGCCTAAACCGCAGTGTTTCCGGCTGACATTCGCCTGTCCCCAAAGACTTGCCAATTCTTCGAACGCTTTCTTCAACCCATTGACCTCCACTGGATCTCCCAGCCGGGTTCCGGTTCCGTGACATTCAATGTATCCAATTGAGTCGGGAGGGATGTGAGCCCTGGTATATACATCTTTCAACAAACTAGCCTGGGCGTTGGGATTGGGAGCTGTCAACGACGTTGACCGGCCGCCGTGATTCTCGCCGGTACTCTTGATGACACAATAAATATGATCACCGTCTTCCACCGCCCTGTCCAGAGGCTTCAACAAAACGGCGCCCACTCCTTCGCCTCTTACAATTCCGTTCGCATCACGGTCGAATGTGCGGCATGTGCCGTCCGGG
>JAHELQ010000670.1 GCA_024644125.1 Candidatus Aminicenantota bacterium
TAGATCCAGAATCCGCGACTCAATGCCGATAATCTGCTCCTCGATCGAGAGGTATCTCCTCCCGTTCGCCTGAAGGCTCACCAATTGGCGCCCCCCGGTATTTTGATACCCGGGATATTTCTTTTTCAATTCCAGTAACGCCTGTTTTTGGGTTTCCAATTGCCGAATCAAATCTCGATAGTGGAGAATGTCATTACTATACCGCCCCGCCAGCAATTGGAATTCACTCAAATTGGCGGCGATATAATCATTTATCCGCTCATGCAGCGTAGAAAAGGCGATATAATCGCCCAACAATTGTAACGATTTCCGGGCGAAATCCCTATCTCCCGCATCAACGCGGGCCGTGACTCCGGTGACGAAGTTGTTTTCGTTCTCCAGACTGCGGCCCATATCCTTTAACTCATCCCGCGACAGGGCGTATACTCCGGATACCCATTTCGCCAAATGTCCGCCTGCCACTACGCCTCGCAATAATTGCAACTCACTCGCGGTCAATTCTCCATTTTTCTCGGCAAAACGTAAAAAAGCGGAATCGTCGCGATAGCGGGAGGAAAACTTTTTGAAGTCCTGGATGGACAGGATATAGGGATTCGGAGCTTCACCGAATGGGAGTTCCTTATCTTTCAACACCTCGAGAACCTGGAGCATATCCGCCTCTTTCAACTGGGAGACGACCAGGAACTTCGAAGATTCCAAAAACCGTGAAGCCACGGAAAAAACCGAAGCCGCCCTACTCTGATAGGGATCGGATAACTGGAAGAAGCCTGTACTCCGGTATGTTTTGGGTGTGACGAATGAGAGAAGAAGGGCGAAGACCGTAAACGCCAATATCCCAAACCCCACCAGTAAGCGGCGGCGATACAACGCGCGCAACACATCAAGGAAATCTCGTTGAAATAGAGTGTTACCCGGTTCCGCCGGGCCATTTTGGGAATGGTCCATTTGTAATACCTCCCGATATATTAGTGATTTTTTTGAATTATTTTCCGTAAAACTCAGCTATTTTTTCCGCCACCGCGGCGATCTCCTCTTCGGTCAATTCCGCGAACATAGGTAACGAAACAATCTCATCCGCATATTTCTCGCTTATCGGGCAACTTCCTTTTCCAGGCGCAATCCCTTCATAGGCTTTTTGCAAATGGCAGGGAATCGGGTAATGGATACCGGTGTAGATCTGGTTCTGGCTCAAGAAGTCTTGAAGTTCCTCGCGTCTGGGAGCCCGGATTACGAATAAATGGTAGACATGCTTCGCACCTGGCATTTCTTCAGGCAATACAATTTCCTTTACATCTTTCAAATAGTCCCGGTAAAGCCCGGCATTCCTGCGGCGAGCGTCTACCCAACCGTCCAGGTGATTGAGTTTCACCCGCAAAATTGCTCCCTGAATCCCCTCCATCCGGTAGTTGTGACCGATGAAGTCATGATAGTATTTCTTTGACGAGCCATGATCCCGCAATGCCAGTAGTTTTTTATACAGGGCTTCGTCATTGGTAGTCACGGCTCCGCCTTCCCCATAGGCCCCGAGATTTTTGCCGGGATAAAAGCTGAAACAGCCCATGACACCGGTGGTGCCCACAGGCTTGCCTTTATATTCGGCGATGTGGGCCTGCGCGCAATCTTCCACAACCTCGAGGGAATGCCGGGCGGCGATGTCCTTGATTTTATCCAATTGCGCCGGCTGCCCATACAGATGAACAGGGATGATCGCTTTCGTCTTTGCTGTGACGGCAGCCGCCACTTTTTCGGGATCTATGTTGTAATAGGTATCTTCACAATCCACAAACACAGGCGTGGCGCCGGTCAAACTCACCGCTTCGGGTGTGGCGAAAAACGTGTTGGTAGGGACGATCACCTCGTCTCCAGGTCCGATTCCCAATACCATCATGGCCGCGTGCAGGGCCGAAGTGCCGGAATTGACACCCACGCAAAATCTGGCTTTGTGGACCGCCGCGAATTCCTCTTCAAATTCCTTTACAAACGGTCCGGCGGCAAACGCGGTTTTTTCGATAACCTTGCGGATGGCTTCGTCTATTTCATCTTTTATTGTGGCATACTGTGCTTTCAAGTCCAGAAAATTAACCTTCATATTATCACTCCTATTCGCTCCCGCGCAATTTTCTCGCGGGGTTGCCCGCCCATGTCTCACCAGGGGGTACATCTTTGGTAACCACGCTTCCGGCGCCGATCAGCGCTCCCTCGCCAATGGAGACATTGCCAAGGATCGTGGCATTGCTGCCGATGGACACATTCTTGCCCACCGTGGTTTTGACGAACCGGCCTGCCCAATCCTCTTCGGATTCCATGCTACCGTCTTCTCTTACGGAGCGGGGATGGTTGTCGTTGATGAATACGACGCTATGCCCGATAAAACAATTGTCGCCGATGGTTACACCCTCGCAAATAAAGGTGTGGCTGGAGATTTTGCAATTTTTC
Source organism: Candidatus Aminicenantota bacterium (assembly GCA_024644125.1). Taxonomy (GTDB): domain Bacteria; phylum Acidobacteriota; class Aminicenantia; order UBA2199; family UBA2199; genus JAHELQ01. Next base: position 2,437 of record JAHELQ010000670.1, read on the forward strand.
CCAATCTCGGCGTTTTTTTGTATTTCCACGAAGGCGCCCACTTTGGTACCGTCGTGAATAGTGCAGCCATACGCATTGACAAAATTGAAAATCCTGACGTTTTCACCCACCGTGACATTTTTCAGGCATTGACGGTGGTCATCGCAATTCACCACATTCACAGCACGATCTCCTGTCCGCGATTTTTAATCGACCGTTCAGCGGCTTCCAGAATGGACACCACTTCGAGGCCGCTCTTCCAGGTAGACAATGGTTCCCTGCCGTCGCGGATGGCGGAGGTGAAATCTTCGGCCACTCCCTTAAGAGCCTCTTTGTTTTCCAATTTTGGGATGTAGATATCGCCGACCCGGTAATCCACCAACATTTCATTCTTCTCTTCTTCGTT